>PKXR01000179.1 GCA_003133485.1 Candidatus Dormiibacterota bacterium | reverse complement strand
ATCCGCCGGCGCAGGACCGACGGAAGGCACCTCCGGTCGGCCCCCGCTGACCGACGACAGCCTGCCGACCCAACCCCCGAGTCCGCCGCCCAGGGGATGACGACTGCCGCCGTCGCGCGACACCATGCTGGCTCCCACGAGAAGCTGCCAGCGGATCACTTCGGCCGGGTCCAGGATCGACTCGGAACGGTGGGGATCGTTGGCGACCTGCGGCTCTTGGGATAGAGTCCGGGACTGACTCCGGGGCCCGAGGAATCGGCCGGGCCGGTCCCCGAGCCCCTGGCTGATCGTTGCCGGATGCGCTGCTGCGCTATCCGACCTGTCGCAGCATCTGCACCGCCACGTTCTCCCGCCGCTCCTGCCCGACCGTGGTGGTGGCCCCATGACCCGGGTAGATGACCGTGTTCTCGGGCAGGCTGAGCAGTCGCGAGAGGACGCTCACCAGCTGCTTGGACAGGTCCACGTCGGGGAGGTCGGTCCTCCCGAGGTTGCCCTGGAGCAGGGTGTCCCCCGTGAAGAGGTGGTTGCCCACCTTGAAGCAGAGCGAGCCCGGGCTGTGTCCGGGGGTGAAGATAACCTCCAGCTCGAAGTCGCCGAAGGGTAGACGCTCACCTTCATTGAGGTAGTGATCGGCGGAGCGCAAGTAGGCCTTGGCATCCAGCAGGCTGAGCGCCGTCTCGCCGCCGACCGCGGTTTTGACCTCATCTTTGGCGGTGGCATGGTTGCGGTGGCCGTGCGTGCTGCAGAGGTGCCGAACCGTGAGGCCCGTACATTGTTCGATGATCTTGGCGGAGTCCGCGCCGGGGTCGATCACCACCGCCTCCTTGCTCCGAGCGCAGGCGACCACGTAGCAGTTGGTCTCCGCGGTGCCGCTGACCCGAACCCGCGCGATCTGGAGCCGGGGACGGGGCGCCTCCGAGGTCAGCCGCCCGCCTCGCGCTGGTCGGCTAGCTTCTGGCGCAGCGCCTCCAATTGCTCGAACTCGTCCATGGCGGGCTTGGGCAACCGCTGGTAGGAGTGCGGGAATTTGGCGTGCTGGAGAGCGCCCATCAGCAGCTCCACGTCGTCGTCGCTGAGCCGGTACAGATGTCCGTGCGGCGTCGGGATGCTGGGAATCTCGGAGACTAGCGCCAGTCCCTGCAACTCCTCGGTGGGCTCGTCGTCCAGGAACGGCGACACGGCGGAGCGGGAGTGCCGGGGAGCCGGCTCTTCCGGGGCCTCCGAACGGACCCCCGACGGCACCTTGGTCGGCTGGAACAGTTGAGCCGACCCGCTTAGGCTGGCGCGTTTGAAAGCCACCTCAGTGTTCCTCCCGGGACAGCACCGCCTCGGCCAGCAGGCGATAGGCCGCGGCGCCGTCGGATTCACTGGCGTATTGCAGGATCGACTGGCCTGCCAGGGGGCATTCGGCGAAGCGAATGCTGTCGCCGACTTGGAAGGGGTACACCAGATCCCCGAAGTGGGATTGCACGTTATTGAGCACTTCGTTGGCGTGCACGGTGCGGCCCTTGTGGATGGTCGGAAGAATTCCGTGGATCCGCAGCCGGGGGTTGAGCTTGACCCGGACCCGCTCGATGGTGCGCTGCAACTGCTCCATGCCCTTCATGCCGAAGTATTCGCACTGCAAGGGGATGACCACATCGGTGGCGGCAACCAAGGCGTTGATGCACAAGAGCCCCAGCGAAGGCGGGCAGTCGATGATGACGTAGTCGTAGTCGGGCAGGATCGGGGTCAGCTTCTCCAGCAGTACCGACTCGCGGCCGATCTCGGTAACCAGCTGCAGCTCGGCCCCTGCCAGCTCCACATTGGAGGGCAGGAAATCCACCCCCACCCCCGGTGAGTGCAGCCGCACATCTGCCGCCGACACCTGGTGCTCGCAGAGCATGTCGTAGACGGTTAACCGCAGGTCGTCCGTGTGGGCGACCCCCATGTTGACCGTCAGGTGCCCCTGGGGATCGAGGTCGACCGCCAAAACCCGGACCCCCCGCTCGGCGAGGGCGCTGGCCAAATTCACGGCGGTGGTGGTCTTCCCCACTCCGCCCTTCTGGTTGGCGACGGCCAGGACCTGGACACCTTGTGGCTTGTGGTTGTTGGAGGGCATGTAGTAAAGGGACCTCGGCTCGGCAGCAGGTCATCTGGGAGACCGGCATTGTGGCAGCCTGTCGGTATCATATGGCGGCTCGCAGCAGCTCAGGGGTGAGACCGGTCAACAGCGCGTCACCACACGGGATCGGACGGACCAGGGTCCGATCCTATCAACCGTTATTCTGCCTCTCCGACACTCGCATACCGGCCATCTTTGATGAGGAGAACGGCAGCCTTGGCTGATGTTGGCGAATTCCCAAAATCCAAGATCCAGGCCGCTGAAGAGGCCGTCAGGCTGGCTTTGGCCAGCCGCTGGAAGGAGGCGCTCGCGGTCAACGACGAGCTGGTTCAGCGATTCGGCGCCGACGAGGACATCTGCAACCGTCGGGGAAAGGCGCTGCTGGAGCTGGGCCGGCTGACCGAGGCCGAGGCGGCATACACCGAGACCCTGAAGGCGAATCCCGGCAATCAGATCGCCCGCCGCCAGCTGGCCAAGCTCGCGGAACGGCGGTCCGCCAAGCGCGCGGTCGCGCCGGTCTCGGCCTCGGTGGACGTCGCCGTCTTCACCGACGAGCCGGGCAAGACGGCGATCACCAAGTTAATCCTGGCGAAGGGCGTCGACCCAGCCGCGATCGCCCCCGGCGACCCGATCAAGGTCGAGGTGGGAGACGACTATGTGGAAGTTCGAACCCTGCGCGGGATCGACCTGGGTGGAGTCGAACCCCGGCTCTCTCAGCGGATCCTCAAATTCAGCAAGAGCGGCAACCGCTACGCGGGCGCAGTCACCCACGTTGATGGGTCGGCCGTCCAGGTGATCTTGCGGGAGGTGTACCAGGCGCCCGAGCTGGCTGGTACCAACTCCTTCCCCGTGCGCAAGGTCAAGGAGATCACCTACCGCCCTTATGCCAAGGAGGCGGTGATCCCCCGAGATGAGGAGCCAGCGGCCAGCACTGACGACGAGGACGACCCACTCGCGCCCGCGCCGGAGCCGGCCGCGGACGAGCTGGAGGAGGGTTTCGCGGAGTTCGAGGAGCCCGCCGAGGAGGCTGGGCCCGATGACGTTGACGAGGACGTCCGGCCCGAGGACGAATACTGAGGTTCGGCGGATTCCGGGGGCCTGGTCACTCCCGCTCCCGACCGGGGCTAACTGGGCGGGGGTTGCTCCTTGGTTGTCCAGAGGAGCGGCCTTTCGAAAACTGAGCGCAGCACCACCGAGGAGCGAGTTGAGAGCCCTGGGTGGAGCTCCCGCAACCGGGCCAGCAGGGCTGCCAGTTCGGCCGTGGACGCGACTCTGACCTTGGCCAGGTAGCAGTCGTCCCCGGCCACCTCGTGAAGTTCCAAGACCGCCGGCTCCCGGACGAGGTCCGTTTCTAGGCGACCGCGCTCCTGGGCGTTGCCCTGAGTCCGCAGGGCGATCACGGCGGCGGTGTCGGCCGCTACCGCCGGGGGCGCCACCTGCGCGGAGTAGCCCAGGATCGCCCCCGAGGACTCCAGCTTGTGGACCCGCTCATGCACGGAGGGTGCCGAGAGCCCGACCTGCTCGCCGAGCGAGGCCCAGGTGCTCCGGCCATCGCGGACCAGGGCTTGAAGGAGGTCGCGATCGATATCGTCCATGTAGCTCGATTGTACCTTAGAGTTATCGGTTTGAGGAGTACCATTGCCACGAATCATTAGGCAAATGGCAGTTTCTACGTCATGACCATCAGCGAAGCTCGCGCTCGGATCTCGGGCCGTCCCGACCTGCGCGCGTGGGGCGCGCTCCTGGCGGTCTACCTGCTCTGGGGGTCCACCTACACCGGGATCCAGGTCGCGGTGAAGTACATCCCCCCGCTGCTGATGTCTGGTACCCGCTACGTGCTCGCGGGATGCCTGCTCTACCTGGTGGCGGGTCACCAGGGTGGCTGGCGGCACTGGCCAGGTCGCTGGAGCAGGCCCAGGCGCCAGGAGGCGCTCAGCGCAGCAGTGGTGGGGCTATTCCTTCTGCTCGGAGGAAACGGCCTGGTCTCGCTCGGCGAGGTCAAGGTCCGCTCCGGGCTGGCCGCCTTGATGATCGCCACCGTCCCCTTCTGGATGGCTTTGATCGGGCTCTCTCTCAAGGGCTCCCGGCGACTCAGACCCCTGGGCTGGCTCGGGGTGCTGCTCGGTCTGGGCGGAGTTGCGGTGCTAGTCGACCCCGGTTCGGCGGGCCACCTCAGCGTTTTCTCGGCCGCCGAGCTACTGGTCGCCGCGGTCCTCTGGAGCATTGGCTCGCTGTATGCCCGACAGGCGCCGCTGGCCCGCAACGTCCTGCTGGTATCGGCGGTGGAGATGGTGGCGGGCGGTCTCGCCATGACTGTGGTGGGGCTGGTCACCGGGGAGGGCTCGCATATTCATTGGGCTCACATCGGCCCGCCGGCAGTGATCGCCTACGCCTGGCTGGTGACCGGCGGGTCGATCGCCGGCTTCACCTGCTACACCTACGCACTCAAAGTGCTTCCCTCCACCACAGTCGCTACTTACGCCTACGTCAACCCGGTCGTAGCTCTGGTGCTGGGCTGGCTGATTCTTGGCCAGGGCCTGACCCCCGCGGTGGGACTGGCCGCGGTTCTGATCACCTTGGGAGTCGTCCTGATGGTGAGCGGACCGGCCTTGGCCAAGCGAAGAGCCCGGGACCGACTGGCTTAGTTCCCTCCGCTATGAGCCCGGAGGTCCGGCCCTGACATTACGGGGTACAGCGCTGAGGTACCTCAGGATCACGAATCCGACCACAGCCAGTTCGATGACAGCGGATAGCGCGCCGGGCCTTGGCAGCTGAAGGTGCGGCCGACGCTCACGATTTAGCCCGCGACGCCTACGAATTCTGTGCAAACGTGGCGTGTAGTAGAGCGCCTTCGTCGACCGACCTCAGGAAGGACCCAATCTGCAGCGCGATCATCAGCCGAATCACAACCGAACTCGTGATTACCGTGCGGTCGGTGTCTCGGTGTCGGTGTCTAAAACAGTACCGTGCGCATGCTGCCGATGCGTTTGAATCCAGTGCGTTCGTAGACCCGGATTGCGGTGTCGTTGTAATCGTTTACAAAGAGGGTGACCCATTCCGTTTCCGCCAGCAATCGGTGGCAGAGGATGGCCATCGCCCGGGTCGCCCGACCCTGCCGGCGCAAAGCAGGATCGGTCCAGACTCCCTGCAGTTGGACCGCCTCCGGGGTCACCGAGGAGCACTCGGCCTTGAACGCCACCCGATCCCCCTCCATCCAGACGTAGAGCCGTCCGCGGCGAATCAGGGTCAGGACGCGTTCGCGGTAGCCGGAGGGGTCAACCGTGAGGGGGTCGAAGCCCACCTCCTCCAGGTGCATCGCGGCACCCGCCCGCACCAGCTGTTCCAACTCGTCGGTGTGGGCCCGCCTGAGGGGGGGTGGGTCGCTGGGCTCCGGCACCACCGATCCCCGGTCCAACGCGTAGTGGGGCTGTTCCGCGCGGAGGGTTCGGACCGGCGGAAGCCGCGACGCCAGCTGTTCCTGGAGTCTGGCCACCTGGTCCTGGGGTCCGACCATCAGCTGGATCCAGGGCAGGTGGGGCCGCAGCGCCTTCGCCAGGGCATCCACGTCTCGGCGGTCAGGAGCCCACGGGACCACCAGTGGACCGTGCATGATCACCCCACTGAGTCGGCGACTCATGGGTTGTTCAACCCCCAAGAGCGCGCCCTGGCGAAGGGCGCCCTGGCGGATCTCGCTGCGCAGGAACACGGTGTCCAGCGGATGCTTTTCCAGGCAGGCTTCGACCAGGGAGGAGTCGGACGCCCACAGCTGCCGAGTCCGGGGCTGGCGGTTCAGGGCCCGCCGAAGCATGGCGAGATTATGGACGGTCGGCAGTCGCTCCCGAGGTGACCGCTGAGGACTGCTGGAGACGCAGCCCCACCATCAGGATCCAGAGCAGTTCAAGCGCCAGGAAGGCTCGCTCGTAGAGCCCATCAAAGCTATGCGGTCGGAAGTGCGCGTGACCGAGCAGCGCGAGCGGCACGACTGCTACCAGCGAGATCACCAGCAGGCAAGGATAGAGTCGGTGCAGCTCAGGAAAGTAGCGGAAACCGACCGAGAGCACGATGGTTCCGATCGCCGCGCACAGGAAGGCGACCAGGGCAATGTTCAGATGCCATACCCCGCTCGCCGTGACCGGAGTCCCGGGCGGGTTATCGGGAAAGAAGGCGAGGATTCCCGATCCAACTCCCCAGGCGGCGAGGAACGCTACGCCCACCCGCAGCCGGCCGGTACCCGCGGCTGTCCTGAGGAGCGCCCCGACTAGGGCCAGCGAGAGGGCACAGCGGAGCAAGAAGTTGCCGTCCATCAGCCAGGAGTAGGGACCGACTCCGTAGTCGCTTTCGGCCTGGTGGACCAGGCTCACGTCGGGACGCAGCAGGGCCAGCAGAACATCGATGATGAGATAGACCAAGACTCCGCCGCTGGCCAGAAGAGCAAGCCGAGAAGCGGTGAACCTTGGTGCGTTGCCCGAGGTCGCCGTGGTCATGTTCACCCCGCATGTCACTGGTCTCGCCAGCCCTATCGGTCCGAGTCTAGGCTCGAGCCTTCCGTTTAGGGGCGAAGCTAACAGTCATCAAGGGTGACTGTCAACTATGATGACTACCCACCTATCCGCAGTATGCTCGGAACATGAGTGACCCCCGCCCTCCGGCGACGGACCCGCTGGCGCCCCATCTGGTGGTGCTGCTGTCGCGCGGCGCGGGAGCATATCGGGCTGCGGTCCGGGGGCGACTTCTTCAGTCGGGCTTCGAAGACGTGCCCCGCTCGGGGAGTTGGCTCTTGGCGACCCTGGTGCGAGCGCCGGGGACGGTGGGTGAACTCGCCGCCCAGCTGGGAACTACCAAGCAAGGATTGAGTCGGATGAGTGACGCGCTGGTGCATCGCGGTTACCTGCGTCGCAGCTCAGATCCCGCCGACCATCGCTTGGTGCGCCTCTTGCTCACGGCGCGGGGCCGGGTCGCCGCGGAGAACGTCCTCGCCGCAGTGGCGGAGGTGGATCGATCCATCGAGCGGCGCGCCGGCCACGCGGCGTTGGCCCGAGCTGAGCGGGCGCTGGGGACGCTGTTCGGCAGTGACGACCAGCCCTAGGGCCGGCCGATCAAGCTGGGGCGGTCCCCCGGCCGGCCTTCGGCGGGGACACTGGGGCCTCCGGAGTTAGCCCGGCGGCGGACTCGAAGTCCGCGAAGTATGCGCGCGCCACCCGGTCAATCAAGTCGTGGCTCAGTTCCGGCTGCCGACCGAGGTAGTGTGCGGTGCTCACGATCTGCCCTACTAGGTCGCGGGGCTGGCAACCGCGGAGCTTGCGCTTCAAAGGCTTGTAGTGGGTTGCCAGCAGGTAATCCACCGCATCATCGTCATAAGTCAGGTCGTGGTTCTGGCAAACTTGGCGGAAGATCCTCCTGAATTCCCGGGGACTGGGGTCGCCCACCAGCGCCTTGTAGCGCACCCTCCGCAGGAACGCCTCATCGACCAGTTCGGCGGGCTCGAGGTTGGTCGAGAGCAACAGGATGGTGGCGTAGGGGACGCTGACCGTGGTCCCGGCCCGGGCGATGTTGAGGTAGTCGATACCGGTCTCCAGGGGTACGATCAGGCGGTTCAGGATCTCGCGCGGCGAAATCACCTGGCGGCCGAAGTCGTCGACGTGGAAGATGCCCCCGTTGGCTTTGACCTGCAGGGGGGCCTCGTAGAACCCGAGCACCCGGTCGAAGGCCGGTTCCAGCTGCTCCGCCCGGAGCTCACCACCAGTGCGGACCACTGGGCGGTAGACCAAGGTCCAGCGCCGGTCGTGGGCGATTGCGGGACCCTCCACCGGCCGGTGGTGGGTCGGGTCGAACACCCGAACCACCTCACCGTGAACGTAGAGGGCGTAGGGGATGAAGATGGGGCTGCCCAATACCGCTGCGCACGCCTCCGCGATGGAGCTCTTGCCGTTACCGGGGGGGCCGAACAGAAAGAGTGCTTGCCGGGCGGTCAGGGCCGACCCAACCACATCGACCAACGAGGAGGCCAGCACTAGGTCGCCCAGCGCCTGCTGCATGGACTCTGGGGTCACCTCCCCGGTGTCGGAGGCGAGCCCCCTGGCGCTCTCTAGGTAGTCGTCGATCGGCACCGGAGCCGGCCCCGCGTACTGGCTCAGCTGCAGGGTCTCCCGGGCGCGCTCTCGGCCTGCGGCGGTCAGAACGTACTCGAGCCCCTCCGCGAACTCCTCGTCAGCCCCATTGGCGCTGTGGGACCCGGTGGTGCCGCAGAAGTTTTCTTTGGTGAGAAAGGAGACCGCCTCGCTGGTTATCGGCCAAGGCAGGCAGATCAGGGCACCCAGGTCTCGCCCAACCAAGTTGCCGTGGAAGTAAAGGACCCTGAGCACCAGGTCGCAGATGAACGAGAAGGGCAGGCCGGCGTCGGAGAGCGACACGGGCTCAGCTGGGCAGAAGTCCGGCCCGCCAGTGATCACGGCCGGCGCTCGGCTGTGGCTCACAGGAGCGTTTGACCGAGACGACGGTGGGGTCTGGGTGGGGCGCCGGATTGGTTGGGTGGTCATGGGTGTGTGTTCGCGAAATCTACCGACTGGCGGGCCTCAGCGGGTGGAATCGATCCTGGCGATCTCAAATTCTTCCCTCCGGCGTGGCCCGCCCGGCCTCCCGCTGTGCTCTCGAATCATCGGCGGTAGCGCCTTCGCGCCGCTGGGAGCCGGTGGCCCTGGGCCTTACTGGTAGGGTCCTGCCCCAATCAGCTAACCGGGACTTGCCACTGCCTTCAGCCGCTGACCGCGAGGACCTGACCGGTCGGTCACTGAATGGCCGTCCTAATGCAATATCGCATAAATATGCAATCATCTCCGGATGGCTGGAACCGGAAACGCGGTGCGGGTCGCGGTGGCCGGTGCCACCGGATATGCCGGTGCGGGCTGCGTGAGCCTGCTCCTGGAGCACCCCGGCGTGCAGCTGGCGGCGGTCTCTTCCCGCACCCAGGCGGGTAGAGCTCACTCCGCGGTCTACCCGGGATCCAACTGTGACCAAGTCTTGGTGGAGTCCATAAATGCGGAGGACTGTGATTTAGTCATAAGTGCATCCGCCCCCGGCGACGCCGCCCGGCAGGCGGCGGGGTGGTTAGCGCAGGGCGCGGTCGTGGTCGACGTATCTGCCGACTTTCGGCTGCAGTCAGCGAGCATGTTCGCGCGGTGGTATGGTGCTCCTCACCCCAGTCCGGAGCTCTTGTCGCAGGCGATCCTGGCTCTGCCGGAGCTTCGGCCCGACGCCATCACCGGGTCCAACCTCATCGCTCTGCCTGGATGTTTTTCCACCGCGGCCATCCTGGCCTGCGGCCCGGCGGCCGCGCATCAGCTCATCGAGCCCGAGGTAGTCATTGACGGCAAGACCGGGGTCAGCGGGGCCGGCCGAAGCGCACCATCCGAGTACCTGTTTACCGAGCTGAATGAGTCGGTCAAGCCGTACGCCGTCAGCGGGCATCGGCACCGGCCGGAGATGGAGCAGGTGCTGGGGGAGCTGAGCGGCAGCCCCTTCTCGGTGACGTTCGTGCCCCACCTGGTGCCGATGACCCGGGGCATTCAGGTCACCTGCTATCTCCGCCCGCGCCAAGGAGTGACCCTGCAGCAGCTGCGCTCGGTCTACCAGGACCAGTACGGGGACGAGCCGTTCGTGTGGCTTTCAGACACCCCGGTGCCCACCAAGCGGACCTCCCACACCAATCTGTGCTGGCTCAGCCTGGAGCAGCAGGGCCCTCACCTGGTGGTCTCGGCGGTCCTGGACAATCTGGGGCGGGGCGCCTCCTCCCAAGCGATTCAGGTGATGAACCTACGCTTCGGTCTGGATCCGGGCGCCGGCCTCGGCAGAGCTTCGCAATGGCCATNNGGGTGACCGCCGCCCGGGGCTTCCGGGCGGCGGTCGCTTGTGCCGATGTGCGTGGGGATGGCGGTGTCCGTCCGGATGTGGCGATCCTCACCAGCGAGGTGCCGGCCGCAGCAGCCGGCGTCTTCACCCAGAACCGGGTCAAAGCTGCGCCGGTCGTGGTGAGCCAGCTGCACCTGAAGCGGGGCATGGCCCGGGCTGTGGTGGTCAACAGCGGGAACGCCAACGCCTGCACCGGCTCGCAGGGGCTGGCGGATGCCCTGCGGATGGTCCAGGCAACAGCGGACGTGGCGGACTGCGACCCGGGCGAGGTGCTGGTCGCCTCGACCGGGGTGATCGGGCGAAGCATGCCGATTGAGCGGATCCGGACCGCGATCGTAGAGGCCGGGCGGCAGCTGGACGCGGGCCATGGTTGCCTTGCAGCCGAAGCGATCATGACCACCGACACCTGCCGCAAGGAGGCGACGGCTCAGTTCGACCTCGGGGGCGTCACCCACACGGTCGGAGGTATGGCCAAGGGGGCGGGCATGATCCACCCGGATATGGCGACCCTGCTGGCCTTCGCCACCACCGACGCCCGAATCGCGCCGGACCTCCTGGCAGAGCTGCTCCAGGGCTCGGTGCGCCTGAGCTTCAACACGATCAGCATCGACGGCGACACCAGCACCAACGACTGCTGCTTGGTGCTGGCGAACGGGTCCGCGGGCGGACCCGAACTGGCGCGGGGCACCCCCGAGGCTCAGCTCTTCGCTACGGCCCTGGACTCGGTTCTGCTGGACCTAGCGGAGCAGATCATCGCCGACGGCGAAGGGGTCACCAAGACCTTCTCCGTCAGGATTCTGGGAGCCGTAGACCAGCGGCAGGCCACGCTGGCCGCTCGGACCGTCACCGTCTCGCCGTTGGTCAAGACCGCCATTCACGGCGGCGACCCCAACTGGGGCCGCCTTCTGATGGCAGTCGGCCGGAGCGGAGCCGATCTGGCCCTCGATCGCTGCCGCGTGCGGCTGGCCGGATACGAGTTGTTCGCCATGGGCAGACCGACTGCTGTTGCTCTGAATCAGGTCGCCGAGGCACTCGGTCAGCCCAGAATCACCATCGAAATTGACCTCGGGGTGGGGGAGGCCGAGGCCACCGCCCTGGGCTGTGATCTGACCTCGGAATACGTGAGGATCAATGGCGAATATTCAACCTGAGGCCACGACCGAGCGAGATCAGGCGAGCGCGCTGAAGCGCGCCGAGATCCTGGTCGAGGCGCTGCCGTATATCCGCCGCTTCCACGACCAGCTGTTGGTGGTCAAGCTGGGCGGAGCCGCCATGGATGAGGGGAAGGCCCGGGACTCCGTGCTTCAGGACTTGGTCCTGCTGCGCTTTGTGGGCCTGCGCCCGGTTCTCGTGCACGGCGGTGGCAAGGAGATCACTGCGCTCGCCGGGGCACTTGGGCTGACGACGGAGTTCGTCGACGGGCTCAGGGTCACCGACGACAAAACCATGGAGGTGGCGAAGATGGTCTTGACCGGCAAGATCAACCCCGACCTGGTGGGGGCCATCCACCGGCTAGGCGGCCGCGCGATGGGACTCTCCGGTGAGGATGGACCGACGATCCTGGTGCGCCGCCAGGTTGGTCCCAACGGCGAGGACCTGGGCCGGGTGGGCGAGATCCAGGAGGTCAACCCCGAACCGGTGCTGACCCTGACTGAGCGGGGCATGATCCCGGTGGTGGCTTCGGTGGGTCTCGGGTACGACGGCCTTGCCTACAACGTCAACGCCGACACGGTGGCGGCGTCTCTAGCCACGGAGCTCCATGCGAACAAGCTTTTGCTGCTGACGGACGTCCCCGGGGTCAGGGACCGGGAGGGGCAGTTTCAGAGCCGGCTGACGGTGGATCAGGCCGAGGCGTTGTGGCGGGACGGGGCTGCCCAGGACGGCATGATCCCCAAGCTCAAAGCGGCCTGCGCAGCGGCGAAGGCGGGGGTAACGGTGCACATCGTCGACGGGCGTCAGCCCCACTCGATTCTGCTGGAGCTGCTGACCGAGGCCGGGGTCGGGACCATGATCGATCCGGTAGCCGCTGATGGCTGAGCTGACTGAGCTCTCCACCGCCGAGGTGGCTGACCAGGTTCTGATCGGCAACTACAACCGGGTCCCGGTCACGCTGGTTCGCGGCCAGGGGTGCTACGTCGAAACGGACGACGGCCGGCGCCTCCTGGACTTCCTGGGGGGGATCGCGGTCAACGTGCTCGGTCACTGCCACCCGGAGGTGGTGGCCGCTGCTACCGATCAGCTACAGCGACTGATCCACACCAGCAATCTCTACTACACCGAACCGCAGGTCCAGTTAGCCGCCCGGCTCATCGAATCGGCGTTTCCCGGGCGGGTCTTCTTTGGCAACAGCGGCGCCGAGGCCAACGAGGCAGCGATCAAGATCGCCCGCAAATGGGGCCAGCTCAACCGCGGCGGCGCGTTCCATATCCTGACGCTGCAGGGAGCCTTCCACGGTCGCACCCTGGCGACCCTGGCAGCCACTGGGAACGCCCACTACAGCGACCCCTTCCGTCCGCTCCCGGACGGGTTCCGACAACTGCGAAAGGGGGATCTCGGGGCGGTGGAGGCGGCCCTGGCGGACCCTGAGCGGCCGCCGGTCGCGGTGTTGGTGGAACCGATCCAGGGGGAGAGTGGGGTCTTCGTTCTGGAGGACGACTACCTGCGGCAGCTGAGAGCGCTCTGCGACCAGCACCAGGCGCTCCTCATCTTCGATGAGATCCAGAGCGGGATGGGTCGTTCCGGGACCATGTGGGCGTACCAGCCGGCGGGCGTCGTGCCCGACATCATGACCGTGGCCAAGGGCATCGCCGGCGGGCTTCCGCTCGGCGCCGTCCTGGTGGGCGAGCGGGCTGACGTGCTGACCCCGGGGGACCACGGCAGCACTTTTGGGGGAAATCCTGTCGCCTGCGCGGCCGCTTTGGCGGTCCTCCGTGTGCTGGAGCGAGACGACCTGCCAGCCCGCGCGACGAGCACCGGCACGTTGCTCCGCACCCGCTTGCTGGCCCTCGGAGGTCGAGGCCTGCCGATTGCCGAGGTCCGTGGTCGGGGCCTGCTCTTGGGGATCGGTCTCAGCCGGCCGCTGGCCCAGGAGACGGCCCGAGCAGCGCTGGCGGAAGGGCTCCTGGTCAACCCCATTGGCGCCTCGACGATACGGCTCGCCCCGCCGCTGATCGTGGGAGAGATGGAGTTGGATCTGGCCGTCTCTGGGATCGAGCGAGCGGTCACCGTGGCCCAGGCCGCCGGAGCCACCAATTGAGCACCTCCATCGTCAGGGCGTCTCGCCAGTCGGTGATCCTCGAGGTCCTGCGCAGCCGAACAGTCCAAACTCAGGCTCAGCTGGCGCAGGAGCTGCGGCGACGGCGGATCACCGCCACCCAGGCCACAATCAGTCGGGACCTGCGCCAGCTCCGGGTGGCCAGGGTTCCGGCTGCCGACGGTCCTCGGTACCTGCCACCCGCCGAAGGGCCGGATGTGGAAGCACGGCTGGTCGCGGCGCTCACCTCGCAGCTAACGACGCTCGAGGTGGTCGGCTCCATCGTCGTATTGCAGACTCTCTCCGGGGGCGCTCAAGTGGTGGCCGCAGCCGTCGACGCGCTGGCGCTCAGCCAGGTCGCGGGAACCATCGCCGGCGACGACACGGTTTTTGTGTTAGCCCGCTCCGGCGGCGGGGCCAAGGCGGTGGAGCGTCGTTTGCAAAAGGCGCAGGAGCGGGGTGCCCGATGGGGTTGAGCAACTCTTGGCAAGAGCGCTGGCGGCCCGCTCGGGCTGGGGGAGCTTCGTGACCGATTCCCCCCGGCCCCGCTGCGTGCTGGCCTTCTCGGGAGGGCTGGACACCACCGTCGCGGTCCACTGGCTGACCCACACCAGAGGGTTCGAGGTGATCACCCTCTCCGCCGACCTCGGGGAGACCGCGGATGCCGAGGTGCTGCAGCGAAAGGCGCTCCAGGCGGGGGCGAGCGCCGCCCACGTCGTCGACGCCAAGGAGCTATTTCTCAACAATTTCGTCTGGCCCACTCTGCAGGCGGGTGCCCTCTACCAGGGCGTCTATCCCCTGGCGACCGCCCTGGGCCGGCCGCTCATCGCCCGGCTTTTGGTCGAAGTTGCGAGTGAGGGGGGAGCTTCGGCTGTCGCGCACGGCTGCACCGCCAAAGGCAATGACCAGGTCCGGTTCGATGTCGCGGTGGGTGCGCTTGCCCCTGGACTTGAGGTGGTGGCACCGCTGCGGGAGTGGCGGATGGGCCGCAGTGATGAGATCGCCTACGCCGCCGAGCACGGCCTGGAGATCACCGCCACCAAAGAGAGCCCGTACAGCATCGACGCCAACCTCTGGGGCCGGAGCGTCGAGACGGGGGTTCTGGAGGACCCCTGGGTGGAGCCACCTGCCGATGCCTTCGCGTGGACCCAGGATCCGAAGATGGCGCCCGACCAGGGCTTGGAGTTGGTGATCGGCTTCGAGGGAGGGGTTCCTCGAAGCCTGGACGACCAGGCACTTTCCCCCGCCCAATTGGTGGCCCAGCTCAACCTGCTAGCGGGAGCGCAGGGGGTGGGCCGGATTGACCACGTGGAGGACCGGCTGGTCGGGATCAAGTCCCGCGAGGTCTACGAGGCCCCGGCGGCAGTGGTGCTCGACACGGCCCACCGGGCTCTGGAATCCCTCACCCTTTCACGGGACGTGCTCCGCTTCAAGCGATTGGTGGCCGACGAGTGGGCTCAGCTCACCTACGACGGCCTCTGGTTCTCCGCGCTCCGACAGAGCCTGGGAGCCTTCGTCGCGTCCACCCAAGGGTTCGTCACCGGAGATGTCAGGCTGAGACTGCGCCAGGGGGCGGTCACCCTGGTCGGTCGGACCAGCCCCAGCACGCTCTACCGCCGCGACCTGGCCACCTACGAGCTGGCGGGCGACAATTTCCGCCATCAGGCGGCCGAGGGCTTTCTCACGATCTTCGGGCTGCCGCTCCGCACCCAGGCCGCG
>PKXR01000207.1:4976-5178 GCA_003133485.1 Candidatus Dormiibacterota bacterium | reverse complement strand
AGTCGACGCCACGTCGAGCAACTCGAGCGAAGTCACCTCTACCTCGTCGCGTTGGCGGTCCACCTGGTGGGGCCGCTCTCCAAGGACCCGGTTGAATACCTCTCGCGCAACTTGGACCAGGTCAGGATGGGCGACCCACGTGCCATCGAAGCCGTCACCAGCCTCGCGAAGTTTGTCCTCGCGCACCTTCGCCAGGGCCACC
>PKXR01000207.1:0-4945 GCA_003133485.1 Candidatus Dormiibacterota bacterium | reverse complement strand
GCGGAACTTCTTGATGATCGAGAACATATAGTCCCATCGACCGGCGTTCAGACCGGTCGAGCGCTCACGCAGCTCGTACAAGATCTCATCCATCTCAAAGGCGGCGAGCACCGTCTCGATCAGCACCGTCACGCGTATCGCCCCTCGCTCAATTCCCAGATGCTCCTCGACGAGCCGACAGGCGTCATTCCAGAGCCGCGCCTCCAGATGGTTCTCCAACTTCGGTAGGTAGAGGTAGGGACCGGACCCCTGCTCCAAGAGCCGCTTGCCACTGTGGGCAAGGAAGAGACCGAAGTCAAAGAAGCTGCCAGAGACCGGCTCACCGTCGATCAAGAGATGCTTCTCGAGGAGATGCCATCCCCTTGGCCGCACCACCAGCGTGGCCGTCTGCTGGTCCAGTTGGTAGTTCTTGCCTCCAGATTCCAAGGAGATTGTGCGTTCTACCGCGTCGATCAAGTTGCACTGCCCTTCCAGGCAGTTCGCCCAAGTTGGCGAATTCGCATCCTCGAAATCGGCCATGAACACGTTGGCCCCGGAGTTGAGGGCGTTGATCACCATCTTGCGGTTCACCGGTCCTGTGATTTCAACACGACGGTCGGCCAAATCGGGCGGCGGCGGCGCCACAGTCCAGCTAGGGTTCTCTCGAATCGAGCGAGTTCCAGGTAAAAAGTCGGGTAGCTCGCCTCGGTCCAGTCGGCCTTGCCGGTCAACGCGAGCCTGGAGAATCGCTGATCTGTCGCCGCCCAACTCTCGCTGGAGCCGAGCGACAAGCGCCAGAGCCTCAGGGGTCAGTACCCGGCTCCCCGCCGCGCCCCCGTCCTGGAGGACCTCCACCCCGATAAGACCTTCAGAAGCGCTTTGCAAGTCCGGCGTCCACTACCAATTAAACGTTCCCACCTGATATCATCTCCGGTAACGTTACCGATATCGATGCCGATAATTTACCATCGCCCGGTTGCCCGCGTCAAGGAAAGCCCCCTACTGCAAAAGCTCAAACAATCTGACTGGCTTCTGAAGAACCGTGGCTCCGTCCTAGACGCGGAGGGGTCGGCGGGGCCGTAAACGTGTTTGAGCACAAGCGACTGTGGCATTGAGTCAGTTGGACCCACTCACAGCCGGAGCAAGCTAGGAGTGGTGGCTCACACACTGACGGACATCCTGGACCAAGGGGCCCCCAACTACCCAGCTATCGTGGTGCCTGACGGTCCAGTGCTCAACTACGCCCGCCTCCGTCAGCTGGTTACCGAGGCAGCCGACCGGCTGGCTGAGCTGGGGGTGATCTCTGGCGACCGGGTGGCGATGGCCCTGCCGAATGGGCCCGAAGCGATCGTATTCTTCCTGGCGGCAGCGGCGGGATCCACAGCCTGTCCGTTGAACACTTCGTATACGGCGGACGAGTTCCGCTTCTACCTGGAGGACACTAGTGCCCAGATCCTGCTGGTGCCAAGAAGTGAGGGTCAGGCGGCGAGGACGGCGCTGCCGAAGGGCGCGGTGGTGATCGAAGTCGAGATCGACTCCCGCTCTCAACTCCATCTGGAGAGTGCCCAGCCGAGGACACCGGATCGGATAGCCTCCTCGTCGCAGCCGGACGATGTGGCCCTAGTGCTTCACACCAGCGGGACCACTAGCCGGCCCAAGCGCGTACCGCTTCGACATCGCCAGCTGACGGCCTCGGTGAGCCACATCATCGAGCATTACCAGCTTTCCGAAGGCGACGTCTCATTGTGCGTCATGCCGCTGTTCCACGTCCACGGGCTAGTGGCGTCGGCACTCGCCGCCCTGGCCGCAGGAGGCTCAGTGGTCGCCCCTCGGAAATTCGCTCCCCTCGGGTTCTGGGCTCTCGCCCGGGAGTACCACCCGACGTGGTTCAGCGCCTCGCCCACACCGCACCGGCTGATCCTGATGCGGACCTCACAGGACCGGCCCCCGGGCACCGAGCGACTCCGCTTCGTGCGCAGCTGCAGCTCCGCGCTCAGCCCCGGGCTGATGGCGGAGATGGAGGCACGCTACGGCGTCCCTGTACTGGAGGCCTATGGCATGACCGAGGCCAGTCATCAGGTGGCCTCCAATCCACTTCCCCTGCGAAGACGCCAACCGGGCTCAGTCGGCCTAGGCACCGGGGTCGAAATCGCCACCATGGCGGACGATGGCCAATTGCTCCGTAGCGGCACGGCTGGGGAGGTGGTGATCAAGGGTGCCAACGTGATCGACGGGTACGAGGCCAACCCCGAAGCCGACGCCGCGTCTTTTACGGATGGCTGGTTTCGAACCGGCGACCTGGGTCTACTGGACCGGGACGGCTACCTCACCATCTCGGGACGGCTCAAGGAGATGATCAACCGTGGCGGCGAGAAAATCTCCCCACTGGAGGTGGATGCGGTCCTGGAGTCCCATCCGGCGGTGGCGGAGGCGGTCTGCTTCGGTCAGCCCCACTCCACCTGGGGCGAAGAGGTAGCAGCCGCGGTTGTGCTGAGCTCGTCCGTTGACCAAAAGGCGCTTTTGGCCTACTGCCGAGAGCATCTGGCGGAGTTTAAGGTGCCCGGCCATCTCTATTTCGTCGAGACGATTCCGCAGACCGCGACCGGCAAGGTCCAGCGACGGGTGGTCGCCGACGCCTTCGAACCCAAGTGATTTCACAGTGAAGTTCGTCGTGCTGGGTGCTGGGGCCACCGGGGGGCTCTTGGGTGCGCACCTCGCACGAGCTGGGGAGGAGGTCACGCTGATCGCGCGCGGACCACACCTGGCGGTCATGCGCCGCCAGGGACTCCGAGTGACCGGGATAACCGGCGAATTCACCGTGCATCCGAAATGCACGGATGAGCTGACGCCCGTGAGCTCCGCGGATGTGGTCTTCGTCACCGTAAAGGCGCACAGCCTACCCGCGCTGGCGGAGAGGTTGGGCACGGCACTTGGGCGAGAAACCAGTGTATTCAGCGCGCAGAACGGGATCCCCTGGTGGTTCTTCGACGGCTTCGGCGGCCCCTGGGAGAGAACCAGGCTGCAGTCGGTGGACCCACACGGCGTGATATCTCACAACATCGCCGCCAACCGGGTCGTCGGCTGCGTCGTCTACCCCGCCGCCCGGATCTCGACCTGGGGAGTGGTCGAGCATCTAGAGGACAACCGAATCACTTTGGATGAACCGGAAGGGCGGCCCTCCACCTGTACGGAGGAGGTTTCGGCGGCTCTGAGCCGAGCGGGGTTCAAGGCGCCGATTCAGCCACGGATCCGTCCCGAGCTCTGGCTCAAGCTTCTGGGCAACGCCAGCTTCAATCCGATCTCGGCGTTGACCGGGGCGACCCTTGAGGCGATCACTTCCGACCAAGGGGCGGTGGCGCTTGTCCGAGCGGTGATGAACGAGGTAGACCTGATCGGTCGGAAGATGGGCATAGAGACCCCGGTCGGAATCGAAAGGCGTATTCAGGGCGCCGCCCGAGTCGGAAGTCATAAGACCTCGATGCTGCAGGATGTCGAATCGCGACGGCCGCTGGAGCTTGAAGCGACGGTCGGAGCTCTGGTGGAGCTGGCCGGACTGCTTAAACTTCAGGCTCCCCACCTTCGCGCGCTGTACGCGTGCGCCAATCTGCTGGATCAGAAGCTACAGCGAGCAGCAGCGGCCGACGCGTAGCTGGCCGTCCGGATAGCTGCATCCGCACGAGAGTCTGGAATATCCGTAAGGGGCATCGGCCGACATGATCTGCGCGATCATGCGCAGGGTGTGCCCCGTGCCTACGGAATGCTGTCCCAACTCTAAATCGGCCATGCTGTACGGGCGCGGGCAGACTCACCACCAGCAAGCGCTCAACTACACCTATTGTGTTCAGCTTCACGATCGACACCCTTCTACATGGGCTCGAAGATTGTCGCCATCGCGCATTGCGAGGTTCTGGGTACGGGCTGCGAGCCCCGACAGGGCCACTGGACGCGACGGACCCTAGCGCCGTGCCATGCTTGATAGGTCTGCGCACTTATCAGTAGGCCGCAGCACCGCCATCGGCTCGCGGATCAGAAGCGGCCGAGAAGTCTCCCTCCTTCAGACGACACACCAACTGAGCATGGCCCACCCTCTCGTCCCACGCATCAAGCATCTCAACAGAAAACCCAGACGCCCGCAGTGACGCGAGTACCCCCTTAGGAACCCGACGTTCAGCGACGATGACGCGCCCGATCTTGCGTTCCAGACCGCCCACCAACCACCTAGGGCGCGCCACGGCGCTCGACGCCGGTAGATGACGGTCGAGGATCCCGACCAGAATCTGCGTGTGGATCTGGGCATGGGCGCTTCCCCCCATCGTTGCACTCGCTACAACTGGGTTGCCGTCCTTGAGTACGATAACTGGCATCAGCGTATGCGGTGGCCGCATAGACCCGACCAAATAGTTCGCTGAGGATGGCTCCAAACTGAATGCTGCGCCGCGATTGTGGTAAAGCACGCCGGTCTCCGGCTCCAAAAGACCCGAACCGAAACTCTCGTACAGGCTTTGATTTATCGACACCCAGAGCCCACGCTTCTCTGCGACCACTATGCCGACAGTGTCGCCCGATGTACGCCGCGCGCCGCTCCGGTGCCGGGACGAACGCCGACCCTGTGAGCGGACGAATCTATCATACGAACTAGACAGCAGCTCGCTAATGGGCACAGGACGCCGCCGGGGATCGGCCAGTACGCGGTCGCGGTCGGCGGATGCCTGCAGAAAGAGCTCGGCTATCACCCCCGCCTTGTTGTCGAAGCAAGCGCCGGGAATCCCTGACTGCTCGATACAAGCGAGGATCTCCAGCAGCACGAACCCCTGCGAATTGGGGGGCGGAACCACCACTTGAAAATTTCGGTACAACCTTTGTATTGGACGACTCACTTCCGTAGCGTGCTCTCGGAAGTCGTCGGCGGTGATGGGAGAACCTAGACGCGACAAGTAACTCGCTAACGTCGCACCGATCCGACCGT
>PKXR01000087.1 GCA_003133485.1 Candidatus Dormiibacterota bacterium | reverse complement strand
CGCGGCGAGCGGCGGAGCGCCGCCAGACCCTCCCTGAGTAAGCCGTCGAAGTCCAGAGCTCCACGCTGGTCCAGCCGGCGCTCGTACTCCTGCCAAATGGTAGTGGTGAGGGAGAGGGCAGCGCGGTGCCAGGCGATCTCCTCCGGTGGATCTCCCGTCGCCTCCGACCGCGCGTACGCGGCGAGCGACTCCTGCTCACACTCCGCTGGACCAATCTCGGTGGAGCGCAGGCGGCCCACCGTCGCGGCGGCGCCGTCCAGAAGCGTGAGGACCGTGCGGGGGTCCGGATTGGGAGGAAGCTGCTTGAGCCACGATGAAGCTCCGACCGTCATCAGGCGGACCGCGGTCAGCGCCTCTTCCATCACCATCCCAGCAGCGACCTCGTCGATGAGCTCGAGGTCGCGCGCCAGGCCAGCGAGGTACGCACGCTCACCCAGTAGGCGTCGGATCAGCTGGTGGAAGGTTCCGATCCAGGCCCCCTCGAGGGCCTCCCCGGCGGCATCCGGCGACGCGATCTCGACCTCGATCATGACGGCCAGCACCTTCTGTCGTAGCTCTGCCGCCGCCCGCTCGGTGAAGGTCACGGCCATGACCTGGCCGACCGGCAGATCGCGGACCAGGGCCGCCGCGTAAAGCCAGGCCATCGTGGTGGTCTTGCCGCTGCCAGCCGCGGCCACGACCTTGACCGGGCCCTGGCCCAGCTCCCGGACAACGGCAAACTGGGCGGGCGTTAGCGTCTGCTCGGCGAGGTCCCAGAAGACTTCGCTCTGTCTCAAAGCTCGGGACTCGGGGTCGGGAAGCCACGTCCGACCGAGCCCTCGCCGTCGCACCAAAAGGCCACGGGGCAGCCCGACCGCCCATCGCGGCAAGTCCGCTGGGAGTGACGCGGCTGAGCCGGGAAGTGGCCCGCGAGAATCGCCTGGGCTAGCATGTCGATCTCCCTTTCGATCCGGTCCAGCTCCCCCTCCGTCAGAGTGCCGGGCTCGCCGGCCCCCTCATTGCCCTCCACGACCCGGAACCCGGCGGCCGTGATGGGGTTCGCATCCTTGGGCCGGGGATCGGCCCCTAAGTACCAGTTGCGCACCTGCGAGGGGATCTGATCGCCCAGCTGCTCGGCAAACGCCCCGCCCCTCGCGGCGAGCTGGTAGATCGGCAGCTGCCACTGCTGCGGCCCCTCAGGAGGCTTGCCGAACACCTCGGCTCGCAGGGTGTTCTCGCTTAGCGGGGTTCCGGCCGTCTTGTAGTCGAGCAGCTCGACCTCGCCATCGGGATGGCGCCAGAGGGCATCGACCTTGCCACGCAACTGCCATCCCTCCCGAAGCAAGTCGAAGGCCAACTCCTCGGCGATCGGCTCCCCTACCATCGCACTCCCGGCGGCCACGATCCGGCGGCCCCATCTAGCCACCAGCTGCTCGAGCCATAGCTGCACGTAGATGACCTTCACGGGGTCGGTCTGATCGGCCCGCACATCCGGCATCAGCCGCTCCCGCATCAGTTGCTCGGCAACTTCCCGAAAGGCGGCAGGATTGCCTTCCCAGGCGTTCCGCTGACGATAGAGAAGTTCCAGCAAGCGGTGGGCTTGGATTCCCAAGGTTTGGTTGACGTCCGGCTCACTGTCCGGCCCCAGCAGGTGGGCCAGATACTGGCGCGGGCAGGCCAGCCAGGCGCCGACCGAGGTCGCGCTGATCGAGAGCGGAGGTGAGATCGTCGCGGCTCCCTCGGCGACTGGGTCCCACGGAACGAGGGCCTCACGCAGCTCGGCGGCGGCCCGGCCCAGCTCTCCGAGTGTCCGAACGAACCCGATCGAGGGGGAGGCCAGTGCCAGTTCCGTAACCAGATCGCCCTCTTGCACCAGCTCCGCGTGGGGGGCCGCGACCTCCGTCAGCCCGGCGGTGATCACAGTCTGGAGAAACGGTGACCTCTCGACCACCCGACCCTGGTAGCGGCGAGCCCAGCTGCAGGTGACCTCCTCGGTGGCGCGGGTCAGCGCCACCAGAAAGAGCCGAGCCTCGGCATCCTGCTGGCGATCGGCGGCGGAGACCACATCCTCAAGTTCGGGCAGCCTCCGGACCAGCTCCTGGACTTCCTCCGGGTCCAGCAGTCCACCGGAAGCTGCAGGTGCAGGCAAAGTGCCCGCGGTGCAGCCGCAGATGAAGACGCGTGACCAGCTCTGCCCTTTGGCCTGGAGCATGGTCATCACCGCCACCTCTGAGCGATCGCCCTGGGCGACGGGTTCAGCCTCGCCGCCGGCCTGGCGGACGGCGAGCTGCACCAGCTCCAGCCAGCCCGCCATCGGCAGCGCGCTCCGACCGAGGCGGCGTTGGACATCGGCTACGTTACGGGCAGTCGTGGCGAACTCCGCCAGCGCCGCCGCCAGATCCAAGTCGCTCATTGCCAGAGCGGCGATCCCCGAGGCCAGCTCGACCTGGCCCAGGATGGTCAGTAGCTGAGGCCAAGCCAACTCCCCGCTCCCCGCTCCCGGGTCCCCAGGTCTCAGGATCAGCCACGGTCGGCCGGCGGCGCGAAGCTGCAGCCACGCGCGCGCCTCGGCGTCGGGCTCTTCGTCCGGCCTCAGCTCCCTCTGCTCTCCCCGAGCCAATTCCCAGAAGACTCTCTGGGTGGAGACGTTGCGACGTCCCGCCGCCCCACGCAGGATGCGGATCGCGGCGGGAGAAACCGCCGCGGGACCGGCGGTCAGCGCGGTGAGCAGCGCCGAATCGTCGTGCGGAAAGCAGAGGACCCGCAGCCAGTTGAGAGCAACCGCCACCAGCGGATGCCCCGCCCAATCGACACTGCCTGCGCTCCGAAACGGCACCCCAATACTGGCTAAAGCCGCCTTGATGGGAATCAGCTGACGGCCCTCCGCGTGAACCAGAATGGCTACCTCGCTGAAGTCGACTTCGCCTTGGAGTCGAGCCCTAGCGATCTCCCGCGCTACTGCCAGGGCCTCCTCTGTCTCGTCGGCGGCGATCCAAACCCGCGCCGTCGGCCCGACTCGGAAGGCCGCCTCCTCGACCGGCTCCAGCTGATCCGGCTCGGCACGCAGGGCGTCTCCTCTCAGGTCAATGCCCAAGGCCTCCGCTACCTCTTCGGTCCAGCGGGGAAGCGCCCGCGGCAACACCCAGTCCCGGGGGCCCATCTCGCTCGGGAAGTACTCCTCGAACGGCCGGCTCGAGGACTCGCTGGACACGCCCCGGAAACCGGGAGTGGACTCGGCCCAGTGACCCGCCATGACCAGTCGACCAGGGGGGCTCAGGCGTCCGCCGAGCTCCCGGATCAACAGCCACTGGGCGGGACTGAGGTCCTCCGCCTCATCCACCAGAAGGAGGTCAGCCCATCCCCGCATCATCATCGGGTCAGCAAACAGCGCCTCCAAGGCCAGGCTGTGACCATCCCGGCGGTCGAGACTGCCCATCTCCGTGAGCACTCTCTGGTAGCTCGCCGCCACGACCGCCAGCTCCTCCAAGCTTTCGGGCGCGTCTCGGAGCCGTTCAGCCAACAGCCCCGGGCCGACCAGAGCCCGCTTGAAGGCCGAGACCACGGCAAGAGCGTCATTGGTACAGGAGGGCTCGTCGACTAAGGGTCCCAGTCGTGGCAGGGGGACGGCCCGACGGAGAGCTTCGCGCATGGCCAACCACTCCCCCGTCCGGGATAGCGGCTCGGGGGGATCCATCCCCCCTCCGACTGCCGCCAGCACGGAATTCGCCAACCGCTCATGGGTGTGGACCCGGAGCAGAGGATGGGGCCCTCGCAGCATCGCTTCGACTCGGTTCCGCAGGAGGGCCGCGCCGTCACGGCTGCGCACTACCAAGACCAGCTTGGTCGGATCTCCGCCTCCGGCGACCCATTCCACCGCGAGGTCCACTAGCTGTTGCGTCTTACCCGAGCGCGGGCCGCCCACCACCCTGGTCGGCCCCCAAACATCGCTGAGATTCCGGCGCGGCTGAATTGGCCGGTCCGAGAGGATGGCTAAAGTCGCTCCAGGTCTCGCGCGGTGACCGGTCGGAGCGGACTGCGGAACTCGACCAGCGAAGCCATCAGTCCCTCCGGACGCAACAGCCTTCGCAGCGCTCCCGCTCGCAGCGCCGGATCCTCCCCTCGCACTAGCCCCCCGGCCACCCCTTCCACGATCGAGCTGACCATCCCAGCCAACCAGGCCGCATCGGGGCTCGGCCCCGGCTGGTCCAGTAGCTCCGACGGCTCGACC
>PKXR01000123.1 GCA_003133485.1 Candidatus Dormiibacterota bacterium | reverse complement strand
GCTGGGCCTGCTCCACCAGCTCGACGATGTGCGCCAGTTGGGTGTCTGCGCCCACCTTTGTGGCAAGGACGATTAGCCGGCCGGTGACCACGACCGTCCCGCCCAGGACCTGACCACCCTCAGCGACGTCGAGCGGCACTGACTCTCCCGTCATCGAACTGCAGTCGACCGCCGACTGGCCCATTACCACCTGCCCGTCGGTGGCGACCGTCTCGCCTGGGCGGACGATGAAGCGGTCGCTTAGGCGAAGGCTTGCGACCGGCAATCTGCGTTCGGAGCCGTCGTCCTGGAGGATCGATACGTCCTTCGCTCCCACGGCAGCCAACGCCCGGAGGGCATTCCCAGCGCGGCGGCGAGCCCGGGCCTCGAAGTAGCGGCCCGCGAGTAGGAAGGTGGTGACCCCCGCCGCCACATCTAGGTAGAGAGCCCCGCCCCCTTGATGCAGCAGAACGTAAAGTNNGTCTCTAAAGAACATTGCGTAGAGCGACCAGCTGGTGGCCGCGACAATTCCCATCGAGACCAAGGTGTCCATCGTGGCGGAGCCATGCCGGGCGGCCCGGAGCGCCGCCTTGTGGAAGGGCCAAGCGGCCCAAACCACGACTGGGGCGCCCAGGGCAATGAACAGCCACTGCCAGCCGGGAAAGCGCAACCATGGCAGGAGAGAGAAGGCAGTCGACCACTCGCCGAGCGGCATGAAGAGCAGGGCCGCGACCAGCAGCCGCCGCCCCAGGTACCGCACTCGCCGGTCATCTTCGGCCGCGTCGTCGGCGGCGCTTTGAGTGGTCCCGGCCAGCTCCGCCCCGTACCCCGCCGCCTCAACTCGCTTGATCAGGAGCGGGACCGGGACATCCGCGAAGAGGGAGACGGTCGCCCGTTCCGAGGCGTAGTTCACCTGGGCGCTCACGTGATCGAGTTGGTTGAGGCTCCGCTCGATCTTGGCCGCGCACGCTCCGCAACTCATTCCTCGGATCGTCAACTGAACTTGCTGAAACTGGGGGCCCCTCATTTCGCTGTCCAGTGCGGTCACCGCAGACACCCCGTTGCCTGGGTCCGCGCCATCGGCCAGTGCGGTTGTCGACTGAACGCCGAGGCTCCGGGGGCGGTTGCTCATAGTTGAACTGCTCCGGCCCCTAGCTCCCAGGGGAAAGGCGCCGCCGAGGTGACCGGCGGCCCGGGCCGGAGGGCTCCTAACGAGGCCTGGGAGGTCGACCCAGACCCGATCTTGACTGAGCGAACACTGGAGGTTCCGAGCACAATGCGATCTACTCTAACGATGGCCGACTAGCCTGGCGGGGCGCAGCGTGGGGACTCTGGCTCGGGGCCTGCTCCGGACCGGCTGCTGGGTCAACCCGCTCTTGGTGGGACCAACGACCGAAGTCCCTCGGCTCTAGACGAATAGTTGAGGCCATTGCGTGATCGTCAGCATCAGCATCATCGAGACGGCAATGGTCACGTCGCCGTTCGTGCCGAGAACTCGGAGTGACGGCCGGTCCAGACCGCTGCCGTTAGAAGAATCCGACGGGCTCTGGGCGGCGCGCAGGGTGCTGCCGATAAAGCCCAGATAGACGACTAGGCACCCTACGGTGAGCCCGGAGACGTTGGTGGCCGAAAACATGTAGGCCATGGAGGCATTTATGAAGAGATGCCAAGATTCGCTCCGGCGATCGCACGAGTCCCAATGCCCGACCAACCGAACTAGAAAAACTCCAGCAAATACGGCGAAAGCGACAACGTAACCGAGCAACGGTCCGATGGACGCGACCGTGCCGATCATCAACAGGGCCATGCCAATCATGCCCAGAGCGTGAACCGTATGGCCCAAGAGATCCGGAAGGGCNNCCGTATGCCCCAAGAGATCCGGTAGGGCGTGATAACTGACGATGTGCCCGCGCTGGAGATATCGCCAGATGAAGATGAACAGAACGTAGGCTGAGAGAATGATCACTAGGATCAGTGCTAGTTCGATGACCGGTGGTCCCGACTGAGAACTGGACGGAGATGCCGCCGATGCGCATCCGGGCATCTCCATGCCAGACATGCAGCCGGGTTTCATCGCTCACTTCTCCCCAATTGGCGCACGGTCCCTCGCTGTCATCGCTTGGACGTGACTATCGGGGTAGAGCACTGCAGCGTCGCATCTACCCGGCTCGGCGGTGAAATGATAGGCCCAGAAACCGATCTTGCGCCCGGGCCGTTCCAATTGAGGCCGAGAGTAGTATGACTGGTGCCGACGGGGGCCACAGTTTAGGGACCGGGGACCGAAATGCCTGGGATGGGAAGCTACGGGACAGAGACCATTGGTGGCTTCTACCCGTACCTATTCATAGACCTGCTGATCATTGTGGGGCTGGTTTGGGTCTGCTGGGGAGTACTGGTCGGCTTCCGCTATCTGGATGAGCGCGATGGCCGTGTCGCCGACTCAAGGCCGGCGCCGCTCAGCCGGGTTCCGGTGATCCCGGCGAGGATCTTCCTTCGCCGGGCGATCGGCATCATCTGGATCGTCGACGGGCTTCTGCAGGCCCAGCCGGCGATGCCCGCAGGGTTCGCCAAGAACGTAGTGGCACCGGCGGCGGCTGGTCAACCGCACCTTTTGGCCAACCTTTTGAACTGGGAAGTCTACTTCTGGCAGGCCCACCCCCTGGACCTCGCAGTGGCCACCGTATTCATTCAAATCGGCCTGGGGGTGACCATCCTGGCGGGCGGGGATTCTGGCATCGGCAGGTTCGGGTTGTGGGCCTCGATTGCCTGGGGGCTCTTCGTCTGGGTCGGAGGGGAGGCGCTCGGCGGCATTTTGATCTCAGGCACGACGGAGCTCATGGGTGCCCCCGGAGCGGTGCTGGTCTACGTCGCCGCCGCCGCGCTGCTGCTGGCTCCGCTGCGAATCTGGGAAAGCGGNNGGCTCCGCTGCGAATCTGGGAGAGCGGCCGAGCTTACCGAGGCATCCGCATCGGAGTTGGGGCCGTCCTGCTCTTCGGCGCGATTCTTCAGGCGGTCCCTTGGGAAGGGTTCTGGACCGGACGTGGCCTGAGCGCCATGTTCTTAGCGATGGCGAACATCCCCCAACCAGGATTCCTCTCGGGGCCGGTACTTGCGGTCGCCCACCTGGCTCATTCCCAGCCGATCCTCCTGAATTGCTTATTCATCCTGGTCATGGCCGGTCTGGGGGCTGGACTGATCTCGGGGAGAGCCCCCAAGCCCTGGACCATTGCCGTGCTGGTCTGGTTGGCGATCACCTGGTGGATCGGCCAGGACTTTGGCGCCCTCGGCAGCAAGACGGCCACCGATCCAAATCTGTCTCCCTTGATGGCGGTGATGCTGGTGTGCGCCTGGCTCGGGACCCGCTCCGATCCCGCGGTGAATCGAGGTGAGGTGATCACCGTCCAGGGCACGGGGTTCCGCCGGACGGTTGCCATCGGCGGACTGCTGGCCCTGGGCGTCGCCGCGGTGCCTGTCCTGCTCGGGCTGCCCGTGGCGACGGCCCAGTCGGCCACCATCGAGGCCCTGAACACCGGTGGGGGGCTAGACCCGGTGAGCAACCAGAGCCTTCCCGACCTCACATTGCTGAACCAGGCGGGTCGGCTGGTCGACCTGCGCCAGTGGTCAAATAAAGCGGTGGTGCTCACCTTCCTCGACCCTGTCTGCTACTACCAGTGTCCGATCATGGCGGAGCAGATCGAAGCCGCCGACCACCGGTTGGGCGCCCTCGCAAAGGACGTGGAGTTCGTCGCCGTGGTCGCCAACCCGATCTATCGGAGCGAGTCGGAGGTGCGCGCCTTTGACTCCACCACGCTCTTGAATCGCCTACCGAACTGGCAGTACCTCACCGGCACGCTGCCGCAGCTCGAGCGTGTTTGGAGTGATTTCTCGCTGCCTATCGAGATCCCTCGCTTGCAGATGGTGGATCACCCCACCGTGCTCTACTTCGTCAAGCCCGGGGGTCAAGAGGTCAGCCTGGCTCAGGACACGGCTCTCAGCCAGGCCAGCCTCATAACCTCCTACGCGTCGCTGATCGACGAGCAGCTCCGGACCATCATCAATCAGTGACTGCGCGCGGAGCCAGACCGTGGTGGCGGTCCTGGCGCGCGCTGATGATTCCGGCGCTGATCGCTCTCGCCGCGATCATCTTCGGAATCAGCCGCCTACCCGCGGCGCCAGTGGCTCCCAACACCGCGCATATCCCAGATACGACGGTCGGAAAGCTGGTCAGGCAGATCGAGATGATCGTCACCCGATTGTGCCGCTCGGCCAGCCGGGCGATGGGAATGCCGAGCGTGGTGTAGAGGACCGCGAACGCGATGCCGCCCAGAAGGCCGAGCTGGGCGTCGGAGATCTTCATGTCGACCTTGATCGCCTGGCCAAGGATGGCCACGATCGTGCGGTCGACGAAGTTGGAGGTGTAGACGATCATCAGCAGGGCCAGGACCCAGCTGCGATAGGTGTTCGGAAAGAGCGGCGGGGACTCGAANNTGTTTTCAGGCCAACCTAGCGATGGCGCTAGCGGCGCGCCATAAGCGTTTCGCGGAGGAGCCCACATGGAAATCCTGATCGGCGACAAGGTCTGGTCGAGCTGGTCGTTGCGGCCGTGGCTGGCGCTCAAGCACACGCGCGAGCCCTTCATCGAGACCCTGATCGGCCTGCGCAGGGTTGAGACCAACACAGACGCGCGCGCCGCCGGATCGCCCAACGGCCAGCTGCCGGTGCTGAAAGACGGCGAGATCACGGTGTGGGATTCGCTGGCCATCTGCGAATATCTCGCCGACCGCTTTCCGGACGCCAAGCTGTGGCCAGCCGATCCGGCGCGCCGCGCGCTTGGCCGCGCGGCGGCGG
>PKXR01000217.1:2839-3053 GCA_003133485.1 Candidatus Dormiibacterota bacterium | reverse complement strand
CGCTCCTAGAATTCTGAGGTAGATGCCTCGATTCGCTACCTCGTCCGTCGACTACGCTAAGAGTCAGGCCGTCCTGAATCTCCCCCACCATCCCCCGCCTGCAGCCGGAATCCTGATCGCCTCGCTGCTGGACAGCGAGCGACTCACCGAGCGCGAGCAGCTGGCGGTGGCCCTGCTGGAGGTGCTCAACGACAGCTTCGGGTTACCGCCGGTA
>PKXR01000217.1:0-2789 GCA_003133485.1 Candidatus Dormiibacterota bacterium | reverse complement strand
GCTGCGCCATCCGGATCTACCACCGCACCGCCATCCGTCACCAGGTGCTGGCGTCTGGAGCCTTCGCCAACACGCTGCTTCACGAATGGACCCACCACTTCGACTTCAGCGGCCTCGGCCTGGGCCGCTCGCCGCACACCGCCGGCTTCTTCTCCCGCCTGCGCTGGCTTGCCGGTTCGGTGGGCGCTGCACGAGTGCTTCCCCCCGAAGCTGAGCCCCTCCGGGGGAAGCGTCGCGGTAGCATCTGAGGGACACCCCAAGCAGGAGGACTCGATGATCCAGCCCCGATCCCACCACCGCCGGTACTCCATCTTTCTGGGAATTGCTGTCGGCGGGGTCGCCCTTCTTCTGACGGCCTGTGGAACCGGTCCGATCCCGGGAGTGTCAGCGTCCCAGCCGACCGCGGGCGGCAGTGGCTCCAGCAGCTCCAGCAGCTGCACCGCCGCCACCGCCCAGTCCTCGATCACTATCGACGCCACGGACACTCTGCGCTTCACTCCCNNCACTCCCGCCGCCGCCTGCCTCAAGGCCGGCGGCACGGTGACCTGGAAGAACAGCGGCACCATCGGCCACACGACCACGGACACGGCGTCTCTCGCTGCAAGTGCCTCCGACGCGGCCCTCCCGGCCGGGGCCACTGCCTGGAATCACCAGCTTCCCGCCGGGGCCAGCTGGTCGCTCAAGTTGACCGTGACGGGAACCTATAAGTATTTCTGCATCCCGCATGAGACGCTTGGCATGTTGGGATCGATCACCGTCGTCAGTTGACTTGGGGCCCCACCACAATTCAGGCGCGAGGAGTGCGATGAGCATGCGGTTCGCCAAGCGGATGGAGCGGCTGGGAACGGAGAGCGCCTTCGAAGTTCTGGCCCACGCCCGGCGATTGGAGGCGCAAGGCCACTCGATTATCCATCTGGAGATCGGCGAGCCCGACTTCGCGACCCCCGGGAACATCATCGAAGCGGCTCACCGCGCGATGCAGTCCGGAGCTACCCATTACACACCGGCTTCCGGGCTGCCCCAGGTTCGCGAGGCGATCGCGGCGGAGATGACCCGCCGCGGTGGGGTCGGGGTCAGCCCTGGGCAGGTGGTGGTGGTCCCGGGCTCCAAGAACATCCTCCACTTCGCCCTTCTGGCTCTGATCGAGCCCGGGGACGAGGTCATCCTGCCCGACCCTGGGTATCCCGTATACCGCTCCTTGACTGACTTCGTGGGGGCGGTCGCCAAGCCGGTCGCGATCCGGGAGGAGAACGACTTCCGGATGGACCTCGACGAGGTGGCCCGGGCGATCACCCCCAAGACTCGCATGATCATCATCAACTCCCCCCAGAATCCCACCGGCGGGGTCCTCACCGAGAGCGACCTGGACCGCCTGGCGAAGCTGGCCGCGCAGCACGACCTCTGGGTAGTCAGCGACGAGATCTACTCGGAGATCTGCTTCCAGGACCTTCCCAAGCCGATCTGGTCGCGACCCGGGCTCCAAGAACGGACCATCGTTATGGACGGACTCTCCAAGACCTTTGCCATGTGTGGGTGGCGGCTCGGGTACGGGGTGATGCCGGAGGCCGTCGCCCAGCGGATGGACACCTTACTGATCAACACGAGCGCGTGCGCGGCCTCCTTCACCCAGTTGGCCGCGATCGAGGCGCTGGAGTCGCCCGAGTCAAAAGTCGTGGTCGAGAAAATGGTGGCTGCCTTCAAAGGCCGGCGCGACACCCTGGTGGCAGGACTCAACTCGATCCCGGGGTTTCACTGCCATCTGCCGGCAGCGGCGTTCTACGCCTTTCCCAACGTGACGGAGACCGGGATCTCGAGCCGCGAACTGGCTCGCCGGTTACTCGAGGAAGCGGGGGTGGCGGCGCTCGCCGGAGAAGCCTTTGGGGAGAACGGCCGGGGCCATCTGCGCTTCGCCTACACGGTGTCCGAGGACCAGATCGCCGAGGCCGTGGAGAGGATCTCAGTTTTCATCAAGACCGCCGCCCCGGCCCCGGTCGGATCCCTCTAGCGTCCATGCCCGAATCTAACCGAGGGGCCCGGCCCTCCGTGCTGGTGCCCACGCAGTCCGCGCTCAAACCGAGGTCCCAGGGTGGGGCTCAACTCGTCCAGTCGCTGAATCAGGCCTACGTGACGGCCTTGCAGTCGGCGGGAGTGTCCCCCGTACTCATTCCCACCCAGGGCGGGCTGCCTGAGGATCTCTCGTGGGCCAGCGGCCTCCTGCTGCCCGGCGGACCGGATGTCGACCCCCAGCGCTACGGGCAGGAGTTGGACCCCGCCACTTACCCAGATCCGGCGAGCGATCACCTGGAGTTCGCTCTCCTGGACTGGGCCCTGGGCAAGGGGATCCCCATCCTCGCCATCTGTCGGGGAATGCAGCTGCTCAACGTAGCCTTGGGAGGGAGCTTGATCCAGGACCTGCCTCGGCACTTCCCCGAAAGGCACCCCGAGGAGCCGCGGCCGCGCGACCAGAAGGTCCACTCTCTGAGGGTCGAGCACTCGTCTCGGCTGTGGCGGATCGTGAACGGCGACACGATCGAGGTCAACAGCATGCATCACCAGGGNNGTCGCCACCGGTTGGGCGCCCGACGGGCTGGTCGAGGCCGTCGAGACGCGAGGCGACCGATTCGTGCTTGGGGTCCAGTACCACCCCGAGGAACTGGTTCCCCAGGACCCCGCGGCCGTAGCCATCTTCGAAACCTTCGCGGCCGCCTGCCGGGAGGGCCGCTCCGCCAGCGAGAAAGGGGAGGCGGAACTGGTGACGTCGGCCTAGGACCGACGGTCAGCCAGCTAGG
>PKXR01000249.1 GCA_003133485.1 Candidatus Dormiibacterota bacterium | reverse complement strand
AACATTACTGCAAGACCTCAATCTTGCCGCCTGCTTTGGTGATTTTTTCCTGAGCTGACTTGGAAAACTTGTGTGCGTGTACGGTGATCGCGATGGTGATCTCACCATCTCCAAGAATTTTAACTGGATGTTTCGCCTTGATCACTCCGGCCTTGCGAAGGACTTCGGGAGTGATGGCCGCGGCGTGTAATTCGGCGCCAAGCGCAACCAACCGCTCCAGGCTGACGATGTTGAACTCTTTGCGGAAGATGTTGGTGAAGCCGCGCTTGGGCAGGCGGCGGTGCAGCGGCATCTGACCGCCTTCGAATCCCCGGGGCAGACTCCAGGAGCTCCTCGAGCCCTGGCCCTTCTGACCGCGGCCGGCGGTCTTGCCGCCTCCGGCGGAGATCCCCCGCCCGACCCGCTTGCGGGTGCGCCTACTCCCGACCGGCGGCTTGAGTTCGTCGAGCCTCACTTACGCGGACTCCGAGCCGGTCGCTTGGAGACCGGGGGCGACGCCAGTGCCACGGTCTCCACCCGAACCAGGTGACGGACGGCCCCAACCATGCCCCGGACCGATGGCGAGTTGTGGTGCTCCACCGTCTGGTGGAGCCGTCGCAGCCCCAGTGCCCGGATGGTCCGCTTCTGGTCGTTGCCATATCCGATTGCGCTCTTGACCCAGGTCACCCGCAAGCCCTGGGGCTCGTCAGTCACCGCCCGCCTCCTCGGAGCCGATCGCCGCCTGCGAAGGCCGAAGCCCTAGTTCGGCCAGGGTCTTCCCCCGCAGGAGCGCTACGGTTTCCGCGGTTCGCAGTTCGCGCAGGGCTGCCATCGTCGCTCGAACTGTGTTGATGGGATTGTCGGTGCCAAGTGACTTGGTGAGGATGTCCTTGATCCCGGCCAGCTCCACGACGGCTCGCATCGCGCCACCGGAGATCACCCCGGTGCCGGGCGAGGCCGGGCGCAAGAGGACTTTGGCGGCTCCTTGCTTGCGGAGGACTTCGTGGGGGATGGTGCGGCCCACCATCGGCACCCGGATCATGTGCTTCTTGGCGTCATCGACCCCCTTACGAATCGCCTCCGGGACCTCGCCAGCCTTACCTAGGCCTGCCCCGACCCGGCCAGCGCCGTCACCGACCACCACCAAGGCGCTGAAGGAGAATCGACGTCCCCCTTTGACCACCTTGGCGACGCGGTTGAGACTCACCACGCGTTCAGTTAGGTCTCCTCTCGCGTCCCGATCGGGGCGCGACATGTTCATGCTCATCAAATAGCCTTCAGAATTCCAGACCGGCCTCGCGGGCCGCGTCGGCTAGGGCTTGGACCCGCCCATGGTACAGGTACCCCCCCCGATCAAAGACCACCTGCTTGATGCCTGCCGCGAGCGCGCGCTCGCCCACGACCTTGCCCACCACCGCCGCGCTGGCCCGAGTGGCGCCCTTGGCGTTGACCGTTCGCTCGGCCGTGCTGGCTGCGGCCAGGGTGCGGCCGGTACCGTCATCCACCACCTGGGCGTAGACGTGCCGCAGACTGCGATAGACGCAGAGCCGGGGTCGCGACCCGGAGCCGCTTACCCGGGATCGCACGCGCCGATGGCGGTGCTGGCGCGCTCCGCTTCTCTCAACTTGGCTCATGGGTTAGGTCTTCGCCCCCTTTCCGCTCTTGCCCGCCTTACGCCGCACTACCTCCCCGCGGTAGCGCACGCCCTTCCCCTTGTAGGGCTCGGGCTTGCGGGTCGCCCGGATCCGGGCCGCGGTCTGGCCCACGAGCTGCTTGTCGTTACCGAGGACCGCGACCCGGGTCGGTTCGGGAACCTCGATCTTGATCCCCTCCGGCGGGGTAAGGCGAATCGGATGCGAGTAGCCCAGCGCCAGCTGGAGGTCCCCACCCTGGAGTGAGGCTCGATAGCCGACCCCCTGAAGTTCCAGTTCCTTGCGATAGCCGGTCGTGACTCCGGTGACCATGTTGGCGACCAAAGTCCGGGTGAGTCCGTGCAGGGAGCGATGCGGCGCCGAGTCGGTGGGCCGCTCCACCAGGACCAGGCCTCCCTCCTGACGGATCGTGATCACGGGCGGCAGATCGCGGCTCAGCTCACCGCGCGGTCCGACCACGGATACCGAGTTGCCGACCACCGTCACGGTGACTCCGTCGGGCACGGGAATGGGGGTTCTACCGATCCTGGACATCAGCTGACTACCAGACCTCGGCCAAGACTTCGCCGCCCAGGTGCTGCTGGCGCGCTTCCCGGCCGGTCATGATCCCCTTGGAGGTCGAGACTACCGAGACCCCGAGGCCACCGAAGACCCTGGGGATCGACTGGCTACCCCGATACACGCGCAGGCCGGGTTTGCTGACTCGGCGCAACCCGGTTAGGGGATTACCGTGAGGAGTTCGGCGCTTGAACTCCAGCCAGAGCTGGGGGTGTCCGGCCGTCTCCGACAGGCCGAAGCCCTGGATGTACCCCTCATCCTGGAGGACCCGGGCGATCTCGGCCTTCACCTTGCTGGCCGGCATCTCCACCCGGTCGTGTCCCGCCATGTTGGCGTTACGCACCCGGGTCAGCATGTCGGCGATGGGATCGCTCAGCATTGTCTTTCTACCAACTCGACTTGCGGATCCCAGGAATCTGTCCCTGGGAGGCCCGGATTCTAAAACAGATTCGACAGAGCCCGAACTTGCGCATGTAGCCACGCGGCCGGCCGCAGAGGTTACAGCGGCTGCGCGCCTGCACCGGAAAGCGGGGAGCCCGCCGACTGGCCATGATCTTGGACTTTTTGGCCACTGGCCGCCCTCCCTAGCGCCGGAACGGCATGCCCAGCGCGGCCAGCAGGCTGCGTCCCTCGGCATCCGTCTTCGCGGTGGTCACGATGGTTATCTCCATGCCCCTCAGCTTGTCGATCTTGTCGTAGTCGATCTCCGG
>PKXR01000002.1 GCA_003133485.1 Candidatus Dormiibacterota bacterium | reverse complement strand
GGGGAGCATATAAGTGGACACACTGTGGTGACCCCGCTGTTCTCGACTGCACAGCGTATAGCTTCAAATACTTGCCAAGGAGAAGGTCGCGGGTTCGACCCCCTCTCCCGCTCTGCTGAGATCCGTCGCGGAGCGTCCGCTGGAAGTCGGCTGGGAGTTTGGCCCGCACAGCGCTAGACGGCCAAATCACTCGGCCTTCCGCTCGGCTGCAGCCCGAGTGGACGGCTCAAATCTTGGGCAAGCATGCAGGAGTGACCCAGCTGGCCCGTCGGAACTAGCCATCTAGGCACGTGCCGAGCTTAAACTCTAAGCTCCGACCACAGTCACGCGCTACGGAGGGATCCAGACATGGCACTCAGCTTCTATTTCTCGCCAAGTTCTTTCACGCCAGCACGGTATGATGAGGTCATCAAGCGACTCGTCGCGGCGGGTGCCGGAGCACCGGCGGGAAGGACCTACCACTGCGCTATGGAAGTGGACGGCCTGATCCAGGTGTTCGACGTTTAGGAGTCGCAGGAGTTGTTCGAGGCGTTCGGGGCGACGCTGGTTCCGATCATGACCGAGCTCGGAGCCGATCCAGGCCAGCCAATGGTCGCGCCTGTTCACAACATCATCAAGGGCTGAGGTGCGCCGCTCGTCGACCGACGTTGCAAGCGTCGGGCGGCCCTGTAGAGTCACCTTTTGCGGGTGCACCCGTCAGCAATGGCGAGTGGACGGCCCGGAATGGTGATGGCCCATTAGTCCGGACTTGGCGAGCTTCCGTGAGCGACCTAAATGACCGATCTGCGCTATCCCGCCGGTAACTTGTAGGGCTAGACTCCACCGGGTCGCCGACCATGGATGGTGGTGCAGAAGTATCCAGACCGATGCTGACTCCGCTGACCCCGTCCGAGATAGCGCCAGTGAGTGGTGGCCCCCAGGCGGGTGGTGCGCGTACGCGTGCAGTAGGTCTCGATCTTGCCTGAGAGAGTACCCCCATTTCGGACCGATCAGACGTCCCGGCGCGGCTGCGGATCGTCGCGACGCTGGCGACGCTTCGCGACGGTGGCACGCTCTCGTTCACGCGCCTGGAGGACATGATCGGACTGACCCCCGGCACCGTGATCACGCACCTCCGCAAGCTCGAGGAAGCCGGCTATCTCAGCAGTGAGAAGACCGGCAGCGGGGTTGCGTCGCGAACCTCGGTGGAGCTGACCAACCGGGGTCGTGCGGCGCTCGACGCGTACACCCAGGCGCTGCGCGACCTGCTCGGCGGCCNNCAGGCGCTGCGCGACCTGCTCGACGGGTTATAGACGATTCGCTTGGTATAACGACCTTAGGAGAAGAGATGGCTTTCCAAGGCAACGCGCGGGATGAACGGGCGGCGCAGCCTCAGGCACGGTTGCCCACGCGCGGGCACCTCGAAGGTCCGGTAGCGGGCAGCGGGCGGGGCTTGCCGGGCTTTAGCATCCCACCCGTGCGANNCGCGTCGACTAGTTCCTGCGGTTCTGGTCCTTGCTCTCGCTGGTCTGCTGTCTGGCGCCTCCGGTGCGAGTCCCTCGCCCAGCGCCTCAGCGCCGCCCCAGGTCGCGGCGAACGCCGCCACCGGCTGGCCGGACCACAACTACGATCTCTCCAACTCGCGGGCGGACCTGTCGACTGACATAAACGCAACCAACGTCTCCACGCTCAAGGAGAAGTGGACATTCAAGCTCACGTATGACGGCTTGTTCGGTGCATACACGTCGAACCCGATCGTTGCCGATGGGTACGTCTACCTTGAGAACCCCGACTCAGATGTGTTCGCCTTGGACGAGGACACGGGCAAGCTCGTCTGGGAGCACAAGTACAACTCGCCAACGCCAGCGGGGGGCCCCAACGGTGTCGCCCTCGGCTATGGACTCCTGTTCGGGGCAACTGACGGGTCTGCCTTCGCACTCGATGCCAAGACCGGCAAGCAGGTCTGGATCCACAGGCTGATCTCCAATGCCAAAGAGGGCATCGACATGGCGCCTCAGGTGTACGGCGGCAAGGTCCTCATCTCCACCATTCCCGGTTCCTCTCTCTCGTACTACCAAGGCGGAGCCTACGGAACCGTCTTCTCGCTCAATGCGCAGACCGGAAGCACCATCTGGAGCTTCTCGACCGTCAAGGGTGGCAGCCGGCTCTGGGGGGATCCCAAAGTGAATAGCGGCGGTGGAGTCTGGTACCCACCGGCGGTCGACAGCAGTGGACGAGTCTTCATCGGAACAGGCAACCCGGGCCCCGTGTACGGGACGCCGACAGACCCCAATGCCAAGAGCCGCCCCGGTCCCAACCTCTACACCGACTCAATGCTCGCCTTGAACGGAAATACGGGCAAGCTGCTCTGGTACCAGCAGGTCACGCCGCACGACATCCGCGACTACGACTTCGAGGCCTCGCCCATCATCACCACCCAGGACATCAACGGTGTCCAGACGGAGGTCGTCATCGGCGCGGGCAAGTCGGGTAAGGTCATCGCCTTCAGTGCAGCCACGGGAACGCGGCTCTGGACGCTCAACATTGGTAAGCACAACGCGAATCAATATGGACCCCTCCCGGCCAAGCCGGTTACCTTCTGCCCCGGCCCACTCGGAGGAGTCGAGACCCCAATGGCCGAGACTGGCAGCACGCTCTACGTTCCCTTTGTGAACCTGTGCGTCAAGGCGACGGGCAAGGGAGTAACCGGAGGTTCCGGCTCCGGAACGGGCGGGCTCGCGGCGGTCAATGCGGCGACCGGGGTGGTCGAGTGGACGCACCCGTTCACAAACTTCGACGTTGGGGCAGCGACAATCGCCAACGACGTGGTGTTCACCTCCACCTACAACGGAACGATCTACGGGATCTCGGCTACGAACGGGTCAGTTCTCTGGTCAACAAAGACGCCGGCGGGGATCAATTCCTTCCCGGCCGTGACCAAGGACATGCTCATCATTGGCGTCGGCGCCGCTAAGTCTGCCCGGAAGAAGGCGCAGGGCGAGATCATTGCGTTCTCCCTCGGTGGGCAGTAAAAGCCCCGGACGACTGGCGAGCGGCCGACCACTCCCTGACGGTAGCGCCGTCAATCGGGATGACGGACTCTGGGCCGCCTGCCTCAACAACGCCTTCAAGCCGAGTTTGGTCCGGGCCGCGACTCTGGCACGCCATGGCCATGTAAGTGGACAAATTCTTGTGCGTACCCCGAAGTCGGCCGCACAGCGTGTAGCTTCAAATACTTGCCAAGGAGAAGGTCGCGGGTTCGACCCCCATCTCCCGCTCCGCCGGGAGGGTCACACCCTTACAGGGCACTGAGCCCGGAGCCGGGCGTCATAGGTCGACCCGAGTGCTGGTCGCCTCCAAGGCTGGGCTCTGCTGAGTGCCGATGTTGTTCGATTACTCCGGACCGCGCAGTTGCAGGCGAGCGGCGCTGACATCCTCCCTGCCATGGCCGGCGTCGACAGCTGCCCGCCATTGCTGAGACAGAGCAGTGAGCAGCGGCAAGGTGTCACCTTGTGCCGACGCGATCGCCAAGTCCACGTCCTTGAGGGCCCACTCGAGCGGAAACTCCGGCGCAAAGTCGCCACGCTCCATCTTGTGCAGCTTGGCATCCGCGATTGGCGCGTCCAGCGGGCCGCCCTC
>PKXR01000242.1 GCA_003133485.1 Candidatus Dormiibacterota bacterium | reverse complement strand
CGTCCACGTCGGTCCAGATCCAGATTTCGTCGGCGGGGATGGCGGCTCCCAGAATCGTGGCGCTGTAGTCGGAGCCGCCCCTTCCCAAGGTGGTGCAGCTGCCGTCAATGGTGGCAGCTCGAAAGCCGGTCACCACTGGAATCGCCCGGCGCCGCATGATCGGTCCGAGTCGGGTCCGGACCTTCTCGTTGGTGGGTTCGAAAAGGAGGGAGGCGTTGCCGAATCCGTCGTCGGTCACGATCACCTCTGTGGCGTCGACCGTCTCCGCGTCCAGGCCCACTGCCCGCAGGACAGCACCCAGCAGGTTGGCGGACATCACCTCGCCCAGGGAAGAGAGCGAATCGAGCGCCCGTGGGGTGACCTCCCGAACCAAGGAAAAGCCGACGCAGAAATCCTTGAAAGTCGACAGCTCGGCGTCGAGCTGAGCCTGGATCTTTGGCCGCTCCGCCGCCGAAACCAGCGCCTCACACATCTCTTGGTGGCGACGCTTCAGCTCATCCCCGATCGTCTGCCAGGTCTCGGTCTCCCGTCGACTGGCAGCGGCGGCCGCCGCGACCAAAGACGCGGTCACCTGCTGCAACGCGGATACCACCACCACCAGCTGTCCCTCGGCCGCGTACCGGCGGACGATGGCAGCCGTCGCCGCCATCCGTTCCGGGTCACCCACCGAGGTGCCGCCGAACTTCATAACCCGCAAAGAGGGCGCCGGGGTGCTCACGAGAGGCTGAACTCCTCACGAAGACGGCCCTTGGCCCCTTCGTTATCCGCGGTCAGGCGGAGCGCGCGGGCGCCGATGCTGTGGGCGCGAAAACGAGCCACCAGTTCGTCCGCGATCTCGGAGGCAGCTCGCGTGGTCACCGCCAGCACCGCAGAGCCAGCGCCGCTCAGGAAGACGCCGAGCAGGCCCGGATGTTTCAGCTCGAGGCACTCCCCGAGCCCGGGCATCAGCTCCGCTCGTTGGGTCTGATGCCACCGGTCGGCGAAGAACTCCGGCTCGAAGTCGAATTCGCCAGAGAACGCCGACGCCACCAAGAGGGCGGCTCGCTGCATGTTGTGCACCGCATCGGCGCGACTGTAAGTCTCGGGCAGGACCGACCGCGACTTCGAGGTGGGCATCGGCCGATCGGGGATCACCACAACGAGCTCCAGCTCCGGTGGCACCTTTGCCTTGCGGGTCAGCACCCCGCCGGTGGCGGAGCTGCCGGCCGAGACGACCAGGCCGCCTAGGTAGGCAGCGGCGACGTTGTCGGGATGGCCGTCCAGCTCGGCCGCCAGGCCAATGAGAGTCGCGTCGTCGGGCCGTGTCGGGGCCATCTGGGCCCCGATCAAGAGCCCCGCGACGATCGCCGCGGCGCTGGAGCCTAGTCCTACTCCCACCGGTATCTCGCTGCGCAGCCGGAGGCGCAGGCCGGGTGTAGGAGAGCCAGACCAGGCGGCGAGTCGGGTGATCCCCTGCGCCACCAGATTCGAGGCATCGCAGGGAAGCTCCGCCATTCCCTCGCCAGCACAGATGACGTCAAACCCCGGGCTGGGGGACGGCGACGCCTCCACCGTCAGCAGGAGGTTGATGGCGAGTGCTGCGCAATCGAAGGCGCACCCCAAGTTGGCCGAGGTCGCCGGAACCACTACTTCGGGCATGCCCGCCCACGCCTGGGGGAACTCTCTCTTACTGCATCCTGGTATCGAACGAGAGGGCGCCCCAAGTCGAGGCTGTCCGTACGCCTCGGGCGGAGGCGGAGGACTCTCACGCTCAGACCCCCGCCCCGGCCAGCTGCTCCTCGAAGGCCACGAGGCTGGGCGCGAAAACGGGGGGCGCGGGCAGTTCCTCCGCCAGCGCGTCGGTGGTCTTGAGGCCGTTGCCGGTGATGCACAGGACGGTGGTCTCCCCGGGCATGATCCGCCCTTGAGCCAGCAGCTTCCGGGCCACGGCGACGGTCACCCCGCCAGCAGTCTCGCCGAAGATGCCTTCATCCTGCGCCAGGAGCCGCATACCGGCGACGATCTCGGGGTCGCTGGCGGACTCCGCCCAGCCCCCGCTGGACCGGATCACCTCCATGGCGTGGTAGCCGTCCGCCGGGTTTCCGATCGCAAGTGACCGGCAGATGGTATCTGGACGCTGGGGGATGATCTCCTTGACGCCGCCGGCCAGCGCGGTCGAGATCGGCGAACAACCGAGCGCCTGAGCGCCGAAGAGCCTCACCGGTCTGGGCTCCACCAATCCGGTCGCGACCAGCTCCGCAAACCCCTTGGCGACCTTCGTGATCTGGGCACCTCCGGCCATCGGCACCACCACGTTGTCGGGTAGGCGCCAGCCCAGCTGCTCGGCGATCTCGAAGGCCAGCGTCTTGGAACCTTCGGCGTAGTAGGGCCGCAGGTTCACGTTCACGANNGTCCCAATCGGGCCGCCTGGGCGGCCACAGCGTTCCCCAGATTACCCGTCGAGGCGCATCCCACCACTTCAAAACCGAAGGCCCGGGCCTGAGCTAGGGCCACGGCCACCACCCGGTCTTTAAATGAGAGGGTTGGGAAGCAGGCGGCGTCGTCCTTAAGATAGAGGCCGTGGCTTCCGAGCCGGGCTCCTAGGCGCTCCGCCCGGAGCAAGGGGGTGAATCCCACCGGCAGCTCCGAGCGGAATCCTTCCGCGACTGGTAAAAATTCCGCATACCGCCAGATGTCGCGGTTGCGACGCTCGATCTGGTCCCGGCTCACCGCCGCCCGTACGGACGGCAGATCGAACGAGACCTCCAGCGGGGCGAAACAGTCCTCGCAGAGCACCAGGGGCCCGTTGCCAAACTGGCGCCCGCATTGCTCGCAGCGCAATTGAAAAAATTCCGACACAGCTGGCTCCTTTGACTATCGGTGAGGTGGATCGCCTGAGGCCATCCCGGGCCGTTGATACCAGGCCCAGGAAGTCGATCCGGGGGAGCTAGCGCCAGCGAGGCACTAGGACTTAGTTCGCGGGTCCCCCGTTGCGCGCCGAGGCATTCGGTTTCCTAGTGCAGGAGACCAAGCTGGGGCGAGGTCAATCAGACACTGATCGTCACCAAGTGGGGAAGGGGCCAGGCGAAGGGAAATGAGTCCCCGAGCCGCACCGCCTGCTACCGTCGCGCCACTCGCCATGGCGCAACTTTACCGGACTGGCCCACCGCTGCGACCGGACTGTCTCTGAGTCATCCGCTCCGGCCCTGGCAAACTCCACAGTGCAGATGAAGAAATATCGCGTCGGCGTACTTGGGGCGACGGGGGCCGTCGGCCAGCGATTGGTCCAGCTCTTGGAGGAACATCCCTGGTTCACCCTGACCGAGGTGGTCGCCTCCGAGCGCTCGGCCGGGCGCCCCTACGGCGACGCGGTTTCGTGGCGCCTGGTCAGCCGAATCCCGAAGGACGCCGCCAATTTGGTGGTCCGGCCGCTGTCCGCCGCTCGCGAGTGCGACCTGGTGCTGTCCGCCCTCGACGCCCAGGTGGCGGGTGACGCTGAGGCATCGCTCGCCGCTGACGGTTTCCCGGTGATCAGCAACGCCCGAAATCACCGCATGGACGAGGATGTCCCGCTCTTGATTCCCGAGGTGAACTGGGAGCACGCCGCGGTCCTGGCTCACCAGCGCGCCATTCGCCACTACACGACTGGGTTCCTAGCGACCAATCCCAACTGCTCGGCGATCGGGCTGACCCTGGCGCTCAAGCCGCTCCAGGACGCCTTCGGAATCGAGGAGGTCTCGGTCGTGACCATGCAGGCGCTGTCGGGCGCTGGCATCACTGGGGTCCCGGCCATGACGATCCTGGACAACGTCATCCCCTATGTGGCCGGCGAGGAGGAGAAGATCGAAAGGGAGTCCTTGAAAATCCTGGGCGGCCTGGAGGGCACGCGGTTCGTACCGGCCGACTTGCACGTCAGCGCCCAATGCAACCGGGTCGCGGTTCTGGACGGCCACACCGAGGCCGTGTCAGTACGGCTGCGCGCCCCGGCCACGGAGAAGCAGGTGCTTCGCGCCTTCGCCACCTTCACCTCCGAGCCCCAGCGCCTGCAGCTGCCCAGCGCTCCCCCCCACCCGATCCTGGTGGTGGCTGGAGTCGATCGCCCCCAGCCGCAGCTCGATCGAGACGTGGCTCAGGGAATGGCCGTGAGCGTGGGGCACGTCCGCCCGTGCCCGGTCCTCGACTGGAAGTTCACCCTGGTAGTCCACAACTCGATTCGGGGGGCGGCCGGCGCCGCGCTCCTCAACGCGGAACTGCTGGCCGCCCAGGGATATATCGGGTGACCACGGACTGAGCCTGCCGAGCTCCGGCACCGCTTCTCGTTGACTTATTCAACCACCCACGACGTGGGACCGTCATCGACTCGAACTAAAGGTCGGGGGATACTGCGCGCATGACTGAACCGGAGGTCGCTGGCTACCCGTGCGAACGTACCGCCCCTCTAGGGTCGTTCTTGCTGGACGTGATTAGAGGTGGGTAAAGGTTGACAGAGTCGTTCCCGGAGCTGCGCGAACGGGATGTCGACTCTGACCCCCTGGCCCAGTTCCAGCGATGGTTCGCGGAAGCTGCCCGGGACATTCCCCTTTCCGAAGCCGCTGCCCTGGCCACCGCCGATGCCTCGGGCCGACCGTCGGTGCGCATGGTGCTGATCAAGGGCTGGGACAAACAGGGATTCGTCTTCTACAGCAATCATGAGAGTCGCAAGGGCGGTGAGCTTGCTGCCAACCCGAGGGCGGCGCTGCTTTTCTACTGGCCGGAGTTGGGGCGCCAGGTTCGCATCGAAGGGCCGGTGAAGCGGATTGGCGAGGCCGACTCAGACCGATACTTCGCGAGCCGGCCCCGAGCCAGTCAGCTGGGTGCGCTGACATCGGCTCAGAGTCAGATCGTTAGTAGCCGGGAGGCGCTGGATCGGAAGTTCAGCGAGCTGGAGGGATCACTGGAGGGCCAGCCAGTGGTCCGTCCCGCCTGGTGGGGCGGGTACCAGCTCGAGCCTGGCAGCTACGAGTTCTGGCAGCACCGAGAGGACCGTCTGCACGACCGACTTCGCTTTCTCCGTGAAGCTTCCAGCTGGCGAGTGGATCGGCTTCAGCCCTGAGCGAAGCGCCCATAGAAAGCTCTCCGCTGCTACGATTCGCGCCTGACGCTCCGGGAGGGGGAGGCTGTCGGGACCGGTCGGCTGTCGGATTGACGGTATCCGCGGGCCAGATTCTCAGGCCGCCATGCAGGGTGGCTGCCTTCCCGGCGAGGTAATGCCGGTGCCGAGGAGGTTTCGGGAAGGTGTCTTCACGGACTCCGGACCACGATCATGACACCGGGTTGCCCGTGGGTCCGCAAGTCGATCCCACTCCCGCGCCACTGCCGGTGCGGGCGACGCTATCGGGCCGCTACGCGGAACTCGCACCATTAGACTCGGCCATGCACGGATCGGCGCTCTGGGAGGCCGTCCTCGACCCGGCCAATGACCGGCTCTGGCGATACCTTCCCGACGGCCCCTTTGCCGACCGCGTCGCCTTCGACGTTAACCTGCAACGGCTGTGTAGCACCGACAGTCCGCTGTTCTTCGCGATCCTGGACGGCGACACCCGGCGCGCGGTGGGCTGGGCATCGCTCATGCGCATCGACCCGCAACACCGGTCCATCGAGGTTGGGTACATCCTGTACACGCCCGCTCTGCAGCGCACGAGGGGCGCGACCGAGGCCATGTACCTGCTGGCTCGCCACGTTTTCGAGGACCTCGGTTATCGCCGCTACGAGTGGAAGTGCGACTCGCTCAACGCTCCGTCGCGGCGCGCCGCCCTGCGGCTCGGATTCATCTATGAGGGCATCTTCCGGCAGCACATGGTGATCAAGGGTCGGAGCCGCGACACCGCGTGGTATTCGATTCTCGATGGCGAATGGCCGGCCCGGAAAGCGCGGCTGGAGCAGTGGCTGGAGCCGTCTAACTTCGATTCCCGGGGAAACCAAATACTGCCGCTGTCAGAGCTGCCCATCGAGTCTCAACCTGCGCCGGACTAGGGTCCGCTCCACAGCCCGGTGCAGCCCTGCCCAGACTGGGCATCCGATCAGATTAGCTGAGGTCCTCTCGGCGGTAAAGCCTGATTGACAGCGGCACGAAGATCAGCAGCAACGCCACTGCCCACAGTGCAGTCGCCAGCTCGGGATGTTGCAGCGGCCACACCTGCACCGAGGCGGACGGATTGGGATTCCCGAACAACTCTCGACAGCTGGCGGTGACCGTGCTCACCGGATTCCACTCGGCCACTACCCTCAGCCAGACCGGCATGTTCTGCAGCGCGACAAAGGCATTGGATACGAAGATCATGGGGAAGAAGACCACGAACGCCATCGCCTGGGCCGACTCGGGATTGTGCAACCACATCCCCGCGGACGCGCCTGCCCAGCTCATCGCGTAGTTGAACAGGAGAGCGAGAGCGAAACCCGCCAGCACGTCGGGGGCGCTGGTGTGAACCCGCCACCCCACCAAAAGTCCCACCACGACGACCACCAGCAGCCCCAACACCGCAGTCATCAGGTCCGCGGTGAGCCGGCCGGCGAGCACCGCTGCTCGCGACATCGGCAGGGAGCGAAACCGGTCGATGATTCCGGACTGGATGTCGGTGGCTAACCCCACCGCCACACCCGGCGCCGCACCCGCCATGGTGATCGCGAAGATCCCCGCGACCACGTACTCGTGGTAGTTGCCGCCTCCGGGGAGATGAATGGCGCTACCGAAAACGTATGTGAAAAGAACCACAAACATGATCGGCTGGATGGTCACGTCCGCGAGCTGGGCTGGGTCTCTGAGCACGTGCAGCAGACTGCGTCGGGTCAACACCAGGACGTCCTTCAGAAACCAGAGGACGCGGGAGGGTCCCGCTTCCCCAGGCCCACGCTGAATCTCGGCGGCTTGCGCCACGCTCATGCCGCTGCCTCGCTGTCCGATTCCGCTAGGTGGCCGGTCAGGGTCATGAACACGTCATCGAGCGCGGGACGCCGCATCGTTATGTCGTCGACTACAACTCCCCCCGCATCAAGCGCCCGTACCACCTTTGTCACCAGTCCCGCTTCGGCGCTGGCGGGGAGGGTGAGTCGGTGCCGTCGCTCGTCGACGGTCACCACGGCGGAGGTCGCCACTCCCAGCAGGCGCCCGGCGGCCGCGGCGTCGGCAGTCTCGGGAAGTGTCACCTCCAGGACGGCGCCTCCAACTTGGGTTTTCAGCTGGTCCGGCGTGCCCCAGGCGATCACCTTGCCCTGGTCCACTACCGCGATGTCGTGGGCCAACTGATCGGCCTCGTCCAGGTATTGGGTGGTAAGCAGGATGGTTGTCCCGGCCTCTCCGAGCTCGCGGATCAGCTGCCACATGCCCATCCGAGCCCGGGGGTCGAGGCCCGTGGTGGGCTCGTCCAGGAAGAGCACTTCGGGCTGGGTGATCAAGCTTGCCGCGAGGTCCAGCTTGCGGCGCATGCCACCGGAGTAGGTCTTGGTCATCCGGTCGGCTGCCTCGCTCAGTTCGAAGCGCTCCAGCAATCCCCCCGCGCGCCGCTTCGCTTCCGCGCCGGGAAGCCGGCTCAGCTCTCCAACCATCACCAGGTTCTGCCGTCCGGTGAGGTACTCGTCAATGCTCGAAGACTGGCCGGCAATGCCGATGTGGCGGCGGACCTGCGCCGGGCGCTGTGCCACGTCGAAGCCAGCGACAAGGGCCCGCCCACCGGTAGGCTTGGCCAGCGTCGCCAGGATTCGGATTAGGGTCGTCTTGCCCGCCCCGTTGGGTCCGAGCACCGCCACTAGGCTGCCCTTCTCGACGACTAGGTTCAAGCCGTCGACAGCCCTGGTCTTGCCGTAGAGCTTCACCAGCCCCTCGACGAGGATCGGAGGTCCTTCGCTCAAAGTTGATCTCCTTACCATCCGGCCGGTAAACTACGCGCAGATGGTAGACGCCTTACCTACCGGCCGTCAAGTAGAATGGCTACAGTGAACCAGCCCGAGGACCCGGAGGCCCCCTCGACCAGGGAGCGGATCCTGGAGGCCGCGCTCGACCTCTTCACCGCCCAGGGATTCGACAAGACCTCCCTGCGCGAGGTGTCCGAGCTAGTCGGGGTCACCAAGGCAGCCCTCTACTACCACTTCCACAGCAAAGAGGAAATCCTCGCTTCGCTCGTGGAGCGGGCTCACGGGATCGGCCACCACGGACTCGACGTCCTGCCCCTACTGGACGGCCCGATTGACTTCTCGGCCGCGCTGAGGACCTTCGAAACGCTCCTCGACCAGGTGCTGTCCAACCGCAAGATCTTCGTGCTCATGGAGAGGAACCGCACCGCCATCGAGGCCCTGGGCGACCATGATCCGGAGCACCAAGCGGAGCATAAGAAGCTGGAGGAGCATTGGGCACGATTCGTGGGTAATCCGAAAATCTCACTCCGGGACCGGGTTCGGATATCCGCTGCCTTGGGGGCGGTGATGGCAGGCGCCGTGGGCACCACCCGGGGCCTCGGTGCCGCAGCTCCGAAGGGGCTGAAGGAAGAACTGATCTCGGTGCTTCACGATGTTCTGGGAGTGGCTTAGCCCGACCAGCGCTCCCCGCCCTTCCCGCGCTGCCGGTTAGTCGTTCCCCCGCCATGCTCGCTCACCTATCAGCAGTTGACGAAGAGCTGCCCGAGCCATATGTTCCAACAGTTCCGAGCAGTAGTGGCCCGGCCGACGAGAGGGGAAGGAATGGTTGGCCGAGTCGCGCGTGGATTCCTAGCGGCCTCAGTCGCGACTGCGCTGTGGGCCCCAGTCGGGATTGCCGCCGCCACCGTCAATCCCTACCCGGTACTCCCCAATCTCTGTTCATCTTTTCCGTCCTCAGCGATCGCGACGGCGCTCGGCAAAGTTGAGACCGGCACTCCCTCGACCACCGCCCCGGGAACTCCCAACGCGGTCTCCACCTGTAGTTACTCAGGTGGCGAGCTGCTGCTTGATGTCGGCTACGTGCCAACCGGCGCTCCCCCGCACGAAGGCGGCACATCGAAAGCGCTTACCTCTTTCGGGTCGAGTGGCAGCCTCACCACCTACACGCACTTCACCACAGAGATCGCCTACCTCACGTTCATGACCGGGTCCCTGACCCGTCCCCTCTACGGGACCGTCTACAGCAGTGGCGATCCGCACTACCGGGTAGGCCTCGCCAAACTGCCACGGCTGGGCCAGATCCTCTTTGCGCTCGCCAGCGACGGTTTTACCGCGACGCTGCTGGCCCGCTATGCGCCCGCCGCGCCTTCCTACCAGGTCGTGGTGGTAGACACTCGGCTGCCGGAGCTACTGGTCCTTGACCCGGTGGACAGCCGGAGCCGGGTGATCAACCTCCCCCTGGGGAAGGTCGTCTCCGCCCCCAATGGACTGGCTCACCAGCTGGCCTACTCGCCAGCTTCGCGCTACGTCTACGTCAGCGCCTCCACCAGCACCGGCCTGGGCGAGCTCCTGGTAGTGAACCTCGCCACCGACCAGCTATTCGGGCCTCCGATTCGACTCGGTCTCGACACCGATCCCCAGGGAGTGGTTGTGGGTCAGGGCGCCCAGTTCGCCTATGTGGTGGAGCAGGACAAGGCCACGGTGGCAGTGGTCAATCTCTCAGATCGCCAGTTCACCACCATCTCTCTGGGCAGCAATCCCAGCCTCCAGCCCGAGGGAGCGGCCATCAGCCCAAACGGTCAACAGGTCTACGTGGCCGACAACAACCTGCCCCGGATCAGCGTGATTCAGACCTCCAACGACGCCGTGAACACCCTGGCGCTACCCCCACCNNCCCAGGCACTTCCCCCTTCGCCCTGGCCGTCTCGCCGGACGGCAGCCGACTCTGGGTAGCGGACAGCAACGGTGGCACCAGCGGAGACGTTAGCGAGATCGATCTCAACACCGACCGGGTTCAGGGGTTGACCGTGGGTCCGCTCACCCCGGTCGGGATTGGCATCACCCCGAACGGCTCCGAGGTCTTCGTCAGCCACCAGTGGAACTCTTTATCGGAGATCGACACTAAGACGAGTGCGGTCAAGGAGGTGGGTACGTCCGAAGTTCCGGTGGTGGGAGGAGTCGCCGCGAGTCCAAACGGACAGTACGTATTCCTAGCCGGGGCCGGGATTCAGTTCGGGACCGGGATGGTGGTCTTCGATGTGGCCGACCAAGCGAGCTGGACTGTTCCCTTCCTGGAGTCCCCCGGTGAGATCTACGCCGTGCCGATCGTGGCAACCCCTCGTCTCACCGTCTCCAGCCTCGCCTCCTCGCTAAATACCCCCTGGCGCGCCTTCCGCTCGCCCCAGCTGGCGGCGGCCAACTTGGCCATCACGATTCCGCTGGTGCTCCTGGTCACCTTCCCCTCGTCGCTCTTCAACCACACCTTGCAGGAGAACTATGAAGAGATCCGGGAGCTCTCCGAGCGGCGGCTGCGCTGGCTCCGCAGGGTTAGAGAGCGGTATTCCAAGTCGGAAGAACGGCGCTTCGCCACCATCCTCTTCGTCGGGACGCTGGCGATCGGGGCACTCCTGGACGCCCTGCTGAGTCCCAATTTCGGCCTGAACGGGACCTCAGTAGTCAGCTACTTGGCGACCGGGTTGGCCATCATGGTCAGCCTCTCGGTGGTCCCGCTGGTCGACTACCTCTACCGCCGCCGGCGTGGACTCGACCGTAGCTGGCATTTCCACGCCATCCCGATGGGCCTGGCCGTCGCGGCGATCTGTGTTTTGGTGTCGCGCCTCAGTGACTTCCAGCCCGGGTACTTCTATGGGCTCGTCTGCGGCATCGTGTTCGCCACCCAGCTGCGCCGCAACCAGCAGGGCCACGTGGCTGCCCTGGGAGCTCTGGTCTACCTCGGATTAGGTGTCGTGGCCTGGTTTCTCTGGGCGGTGATCCGCGGCCCGGCGCAGTTCCCCGGAGCGGCGCCGCCGCTCATCCTCCTCGACGATGTGCTGGCCTCGGTATTCGTCGGCGGAGTGGTGGGCAATGTGCTGGCGCTGCTGCCCCTGCGCTTCACCCCGGGAGGAACGGTCTCCTCGTGGCACAAGGGCGCCTGGGCGGCCTGCTTCGGGATCGCCCTATTCGCGGTGATCCAAGTCTTCCTCCATCCCGAGCCAGGTGCGGTCCACGTCGGCAACTCTCCGCTGGTGACCGTGATCGTCCTCTTCGTGGTGTTCGGTCTCGGATCGGTCGGCCTGCACCGTTACTTCCTCTGGGAGGCGCGACCGACCCGCCCGACAACTGTCGATGAAGCAGTAGTTAGAAACCCACTGCCACCAGTTGCCCCGGAGGCGAGGACAGATCTGGAGTCCGAGGAGGCGGATGGGGCAGGCACGCCTCCTCCCAGATGACCTGTCTCCGTGAAGGGAGACAGGAACTCAAGGGCGGCCCATCGCGTCATGGTGGGTGAGATGGAGCTGAGACCTGCCCGGTGGCGCGCCACAGTGGTCGGTCTCGCGCTCTTCTGCGCCCTCTGGCTTACGGCCTGCGGAACACCGGTCCGAACGAGCTCAACTCAGGTGCCAAGCGCAGATCGGGTGGCCGTGATCTCGCTGGACAGCTTGGCACCGCGCGTCGGTCGGAGATCGCTGACCATCCACCCCGGACCCCNNCAGTTCGTCAATCGAATTGGGACCATCACTCCACCTGGGCCATTGAGCTGCGGCATGAGCACCACCTGGGTCAAGTTGATTTTCCGCGCTCGACCAGGTGAGCCAGAGAACGCCGCCGCCGAGCAGCAGGTCGGTTGCCTTGATTTCAAGCTCAAGGTTGGAAGCGCTCAGATTCTGCTGAAGCTCGATCCACTATTCCCGAGGTAGCTGTCCCTTTTCCATCTGACGAAGGTGGACCTATACGGCCCGGGCTCGTAAATGGACTTGCTGGTCAGACTGGGATCAGCACTGACGGAGGGCCCCACACGTCCTGCTCAGCCGAGGGCGGATCCCAGCTCACANNCCTACCCGCCCGTCGGGCTGGGTCGTCTGGGGAAGCCTTGGCAGGTCACCTACGTGGGAGGCTCATCCAATTCTCGCGCGGCTGATTCGAGGCGCTCCTTCTCCTCCGAGCTTCAGACGGTGAGGGCGGCTCCGGTTACCGCCCCGGACTCCTCACTGCAGAGCCAGCCGATTACGCGAGCTACCGCTTCGGGGGAGACCGCTTTGCGCATAGCTTCGGCGCTACGCTCCGCCCGATTGGCCCGGGTATCGATCAAGGTTGGCAGGAGCACGTTGACCTGAACCTGGTCAGGCTTGAGCTCGGCCGCCAGCACCTGGCTGAGCCGTAGCACCGCCGCCTTGGAGATGGCGTAGGCGGCTGAACCGACACCTCCCTCCAGCGCCTGCCGGGCCGAGATGTTGACGATCCCCCCACCGCCCCCGGCAGCGATCCGGCGCGCGCCCTCTCGGCAGGACCACCAGCAGCTGTCAAGGTTGAGCCCCAAGAGAAATCGGTAATCCTCCTCACTGGTCTCAAGCGCCCGGCTGGCGCGGTAGCCGCCGGTGATGTTGACCAGCCAGCGCACCCTGTCGCCCAGTTCATCGATCCGCCCCCAGAGCTGCTGGGTCTGCTCTCGACTGGTGAGGTCCGCCTGCTCCCAGCTCACCCCCGGTACAGCCCGCCCCAGCTGCGCTCTCTGCTCTCGGGGTGAGGCGACCGCGATCACCCGGTCTCCCCTCTGGGCGAACAGGGTCGCCACGGCCGACCCCAGGCCACCACTGGCTCCGGAGACGACGGTCAGCTCAGCCACAAAGATCACCTCCGAAACCCACGCCGGCGACCAAGGACTCCCCGGTCACCGATGGTACTGGCGAGCCGGGAGCAGGCGGGGCGATGTTGTTTGGGATACTTATACGGAATGGCGGATTTCCACACCGTGGCTGAGGCCGCGGTCGACGCCCTCCTGGAGCTCGCTCCCGAAGAGGCCACCGCGCTCGGCGACCACCGATTCGACGACCGGGTCTCAGACCGCTCTCTGGCGGGGGCTGAGGCCTCGGTCCGCCGGCTGCGGGCCAGCCAGCGCGAGCTCGAGAGCGTCGACCAGACAGCTCTTGACCCGGAGAGCCGACTGGACGCCGCCATGCTGGCCAACGAGCTGGCACTGCGGATCTTCATCGTGGATGAGCTCCACGAACCGAGCTGGAACCCTTTGGTCTACAACCCGGGGGACGGCCTCTTCTCGCTGCTGGTGCAGCAGACGCAGCCGGCAGAGACCCGCCTGCGGGGTGTCTGCGGGCGCTTGGAGGCGATCCCCGCCGTGGTCGATCTGGCCCTGCGGCAGCTTGAGAGTCCTCCGCACGTCCACGTCGAGACCGCCCTCCAGCAGCACCCCGGCGTGGTCCACCTGGTGCAGGGGGAAGTTGACCGCCTGGTGGCGGAAGTGGCCGATCCGGCCCTGCGGGCGAGGGTCGCCAGGGCCCAGGAGCGAGCGCTCACCGCCTGGGAGAAATTGGGCCGCCACCTCGAGGACCGCCTGGCCGTGGCTCAGGGCGACTTCCGCCTTGGGGAGAAGCGCTTCGCTCTGAAGCTCGGGCTCGCCCTCCACTCGCCGTTGGACCCTGAGGAAATCCTCCGGCGCGCCCACGCACGGCTGGAGGTCCTAACCGACGAGTTGGGGGAGGCGGCGGCCAACTTGGTCGGGGGTGAGGGATCGCAACGGGAGGTGATCCGGCGTGCCCTCGACCAGGTGGCGGAGACTCGACCGAACAACGACACCGTGTTGGATGAAGCCCGCACCGCGCTCGTAGAACTGACGGCCGTGGTTGAGTCCTCGGGCCTGTTCACAGTTCCCCAGGATCCTTACGACCTCATGGTGGTTCCCGAGTTCATGCGCGGCATGGCGTCGGCATTCTGCATGCCGGCCGGGCCCTTTGAGCAAGGTGGCCACTCCCAGGTGATGGTCGCCCCCACCCCCGACGAGTGGCCCAGCGAGCGGGTCGAGTCCTTCTACCGTGAGGTCAACTCGTCGATGCTGGTGATGTTGATGGCGCACGAGGCGATGCCCGGACACGTACTGCAGCTGGCGGTCTCGGGCGGATTCCGGGGACCCACCAAGGTCAGGTCCGCAATCATCAACGGACCGTTCGTGGAGGGCTGGGCCTGCCATGCGGAACGGATCGTGGCGGAGCTGGGCCTAGGTGGAGTGCCGGTGCGTCTACAACAAATCAAGGTCCACATCCGGACCACGATCAACGCCATCCTGGACGCCTCCGTTCACGCTGGGGGCATGAGTGAGGACGAAGCTCTGGCGCTGATGATCGAACGAGGATTCCAGGAGCCGGCCGAGGCCCTGGGCAAATGGCGTCGGGCCTGCCTGAGCTCGGCCCAGCTCTCGACCTACTTCGTCGGCTACACCGAGCTGCAGGACCTCTTCAATCAGCTGGCCCCGCTCGCCTCTTACGACGAGGTGCTGGCCCACGGGTCGCCGCCAACCTCACTGCTGGCGGAACTGCTCCTATAGGAACAGAGTGGGCAACTTCCCGCTGCTCCAGACCGCCTGCGCCACCACGCGCACCTGGCGACCCTGGATCACTCGCACACGGGGCTCGGCTAAGAACGGGGGCACCACAGTGAGCACCAGGATGGCGCGTCGGGTTCACACACTGACGTCGCGTTCTATTTCGCCGCGCCGAGATCCGACTCGGGGTGCACTGCTCCGGGACGATCGACCAACGCGCCCCGTAGCGACAACAATTAGAGTGTCGGCTTCCCTCAGGCGGCACAGATAGGGAGGCGGCTGCCTTCCTGCTCGCAGCCGGCTAGTAGCGACGGTTCTGCTCACTAGCGCAGCCTTCCCGACCGGTGCGAGTCGGACCGCTCCCAGCCCATCCCGCACGCCGGGTCTCGGAGCCGTACATACCTGCATACTTGATCACGATGGATGGGCCGCTGCGGCCGAGCTGCCCGGTGGTGGCGACAGAGTCCAGGTTCGCCCTTTGGACTCCAGGTCGTGACAGAAGCAATCAGCGACTGAACGATTTGTTGGATGGATCAGTTGCCAGATAGCGAACCACCACCACCGTTTGAGCTCCTTGACGAGGATCGTGAGCAAGCGCTGACGGAACAGGTGATTCGGAGCTTCGCGGAGTCCCCTTCGCCACGACATCGGGCATTGATGGAACACTTGGTGCGCCACCTCCACGCCTTCATTCGCGAGGTTCGGCTCACCGATCAAGAGTGGCGAGCGGCAATCGACTTTCTCACCCGCACCGGCCACATCACTGACGAGCGTCGCCAGGAATTCATCCTGTTATCGGATGTGCTCGGGGCTTCGATGCTGACGGTCGGTGTGAATCAGCCACCGGACCCCACTGTCACGGAGTCCACGGTGTTCGGCCCCTTCTTTCTATCGACGTCCCCGCGGATCGAGCTCGGCGATGATCTGGCCCAGGGAGCTTCCGGGAAACCATGCTTTGTCAGCGGCACGGTGCGTGGCCCCACGGGTGACCCGGTCGCCCGCGCCCGGCTGGAGATCTGGGGGGCTGACGACGATGGTCTCTATGACGTCCAGCACGAGGGCCTGCGCACGGCCAACCGCGGTCATCTCTTCACGGATGAAGACGGCAAGTTCTCCTTCTGGTCAATCCGCCCGACTGCGTATCCCATCCCTACCGACGGACCGGTGGGCGATCTCCTGAGGGCCTCCGGACGGAGCCCGATGCGACCGGCGCACCTCCACTTCAGGGTCTCCGCGTCGGGATGGCGCACCCTGGTCACCCACCTGTTCGCGGCTGGCGATCAGTACCTCCATAGTGACGCGGTGTTCGGCGTCAAGGACTCGTTGGTGGTTGAATTCACCGAGCACTCAGACGCCGATCCGCCGCCCGGGCGCCTGGTCGACGGGCCGTGGTCAAGCGTCACGTACGATTTTGTGCTGGCACCTCTGGCACTCGGCCCGGACCGGACCGGGAGCTGATCCGACTTCGCGTTGACCGGGATCCGACGGGAACCCGTTGGTCAGATCTCAGCCAATCCGCCAATTCCTGAGGCGAGGAAGTCTGAGCCCAAATCGCCAAACCACCACGGCGGCTGCGCCGGCCAGGGTCAAGATGACCAGCGCCGCCCGGAGGTACAAGCTCCCCGAGGGAGCGGCAGCGGTCCCACTGGTCAGGGATGCCTCGGCGCGAAATACGCCGGGCGACAGCGCGGCGCCAAAGCAGATGAAGGGTGGGGAGCTGACACCGGGTGAGACTTCCGGGGATGGCGATATGACCGGCAGGGGCAGCCGCTCCGCCTTCGGGGGTCCAGCAGTCGGATTTGTGGAGGGAGTACCGGCCGGCGATGAGCCGCTGGAGCCGGCCGCGGCGGGAGGCTCGGAGCCGGGTGAGACCAACTGAGCCGGCCCCCCCTGCACCAGCCCTGACTCGATCGGTGTGCATACAGAGCAGCCGTCCGGTGAGGGGCTGGAGCCGGGTGAGACCTCGGGGGATGGGGATGTGATCGGCAGTGGCGGAGGGGTTGTGCTTGAGGGTCCGGCAGTCGGACTCGTGGAGGGAGTAGCGGCCGGCGATGAGCCGCTGGAGCCGGCCGCGGCGGGGGGCTCGGAGCCGGGTGAGACCAACTGAGCCGGCCCCCCCTGCACCGGCCCTGACTCGATCGGTGTGCANNGGGAGTAGCGGCCGGCGATGAGTCGCTGGAGCCGGTAGATCCGGGCTCGGAAGAAGAATTCGTGACTGGTGAGACCAGCGGCACCGGCCCGACCCCGATCGGTATGCATGCGGGAGTGGGAGTCGGAGTCGGCGAGGGGGTGGGCGTGCCCGTAGCGGGCAGTGGAGCAATCACCAGACCCGCCGGGTCTGTGCCCCCGACGAGGATGACCGGGGCACCGACAGTTCCGCTGGCGAGATCGGCCGATACAAGTTCGCTCGTGCCGGCCAGGTTGGTGCCGTCGATGTAGGCGGTGGCTCCATCAGGAGTGATAGCGATATCGCGCGGAGTGAGCCCCTGGGGCATCGCCGCCACGGAAGAACCGAGGGCGGCGGTGCCGATGATCTCCACCTGCTGTCCGGAGGCGTCGGTCACATACAGCTCACTCCCGTCCGCACTCAGCGCCAGCGCCGCTGGCTGGCTCGTCGAAGGAAGTGGGATCGGAGAACCCTCCACGGTGTCGGTGGTCGAGTCGATCACGACGACTGCAGGACCGGATGAGATGCTGGAGACGACGTAAAGCGAGGTCCCGTCCGGGGGCCTCAC
>PKXR01000173.1 GCA_003133485.1 Candidatus Dormiibacterota bacterium | reverse complement strand
ATCCCCTCCGCGCCTCGAATAGCCAGGGTATCTCCCGACCTCCGGGCCGGTCCGCCGGCGGCCCTCTACGACTACCTCATCCCCACCGAACTCCAGGACCAGATCCGGCTGGGGCAGCGCGTGGTGGTGCCCTTCGGCCGGCGCGAGGTGCTGGGGGTGGTGGTCGGGATGGCCGACCGCAGCGAGGTCGCCGATGGNNCGGCGGGTGTTCGGCTTCGTGGTCGAGCTTCTGAACGAATCGCCGATCGAGGAGCTGCGCCCGCTGGAGCGGATCCGCGACGAGGAGCCATTGCTGCTACCTCACCAGATCACCCTGGCCCAGTGGATCGCCTCGCATTATCTCTGTCCGCTGCCGGAGGTCCTGCGCGCCATGATCCCGCCGGCCCTGCGGACCGGCAAGGCAACCGCCCGCCGCCGGGCTGCGTCCAAACGGCCAGCGGCGGACTCGGCGGCGATGACTGGGAGCGACGCTCCCCTGAAACTCACCCCCGCGCAGGAAGAGGCTTTCGCTCCCATCAGGGACGCCGTCACCTGGTCCCGAGCGGAGGAGTTTCTCCTCTTCGGGGTCACCGGGTCGGGTAAGACCGAGGTCTATCTGGCCGCCATCAAGGCGGCGCTGGCGCAGGGAAAGGGGGCCATCGTGCTGGTTCCCGAGATCTCCCTCACCCCACAAACGGAGAAGCGATTCGCCGTGCACTTCCCGGGGATCGTTGCCGTGCTCCACTCCGGCCTGACCGTCGCCGAGCGGGGTCGGGAGTGGCGGCGGGTGCGCGCCGGCCAGGCTCAGGTGGTGGTCGGCTCTCGCAGCGCGATCTTCGCGCCGATGGCAAATCCAGGCGTGGTGATCGTGGACGAGGAGGACTCCTCTTCGTACAAGCAGTACGACGCGATGCCGCGCTACCAGGCGGCCGATGTGGCCCGCCACCTGGGGAGAGTCCTCTCGGTGCCGGTGGTGCTTGGCAGCGCCACCCCCCGGTTGGAGGCCTATCGACAGGCGGTGGGAGACAAAGGACTCCGTCTGCTGCGGATGTCTCACCGCTTCGGGGGCAGGCCGCTGCCCCCCGTTGAGATCGTAGACCTGCGAGAGGAACTAGCGTGGGGGAATCGCTCTCCGTTCTCCCGGCGCCTGGCTGAACTGGTGAGTGAAACCCTCCGCGAAGGCGGTCAAGGGATCCTCTTCTTGAACCGTCGAGGCACCTCGAGCGTGGTGCTCTGCCGCAGCTGTGGTGAGGCGCTGGGCTGTCCCAACTGCTCGGTTTCGCTGACCCTGCATCTCCAGGGGAGGCTCTGTACATGCCACTACTGCGACCACCAGCTGGTGCTCCCTGAGGCGTGTCCCAGCTGCGGTAGCCGGCTGCTCCGCGCGCTCGGGGCCGGCACCGAGCGGATCGAAGCGGAGGCCAGAGAGCTGTGGCCGGAGGCGCGGATCCTGCGGATGGACCGAGACACGGTCGGGCACCGCGACGCCCACCGGGAGATCTACGAGGCCTTCGTGCGCCGTGAAGCCGACCTTCTAATCGGCACTCAGATGGTGGCCAAGGGTTGGGACCTGCCCGGGGTCCGGCTGGTGGGGATCGTCAACGCCGACATCGCTCTGCACTTTCCCGACTTCCGGGCCGCGGAGAAGACCTTCTCGCTGCTCACTCAGGTGGCCGGCCGGGCGGGGAGGGGCGACGAGCCGGCCCAGGTCATCCTCCAGACCTACAGCCCCGATCACCCGGTGGTGCAGCTGGCCAGCGCCCACGACTACGAGGGGTTCGCCGCCATGGAGCTGGAAGCTCGTCGCCAGCTTCGCTTTCCCCCCTTCACCAGGCTCCTGGTTCTCACTCGCAGCGATCCGAGCGACCGCGAGGCGCGAGAACAGGCCCGCTTGGAGGCGGTCCGGCTCCGGGGTCTGTTGGAGGGAACTGAGGTGGAGGTGCTGGGGCCAAGCCCGGCCTTCATACCCCGGCTGCGCTCTCTCTACCGCTGGCAGCTGACGGTCAGGGCGACCCGGCTGGAGGCGGTTCGCCCCCATCTTCCAGCGGGAAGGGGCTGGGCTATCGACGTCGATCCCGCCTGAGGCTGTCGCCCGGCTGACCTCGCCGAGCACGGTTGGCCCGGGACTGGGAGACTGAGCACATTCGCCTTCCGCGCGCGCGGTAGAGCGTCACGAGGCAAGTCCTGGAGGTAACTCGGTGCGCGTGGTCTTCGCCGGATCGGCCGAGTTCTCGATCCCCGTCCTCAGGGCCCTGGCGGCCTCTGACCATGGCGTCGTCGGGGTACTCACCGCGCCCGATCGAGCGGGCAGCCGGGGATTCGCCGCGCCCCGGCCAGTCAGGGCCGAGGCGCTGGAGCTGGGACTACCGGTGGAGCAGCCGCCGCGCCTCACCGAGGAGTTCTGGGAGGAGAACGTAGTTTCCCGCCAGCCGGACGTCCTGGTGGTAGCCGCCTACGGGCAGCTGCTGCCGCTCTCGATTCTGGAGTCCCTGGCGCAGGGCGGAGTGGGGGTTCATCCTTCGCTGCTGCCCCGCCACCGAGGGGCATCGCCGGTAGCGGCGGCGATCCTGGCGGGCGACAGCCGGACCGGGATTTCCGTGTTTCGGATGGATCAGCGCATGGATGCGGGACCGATCCTGG
>PKXR01000198.1:342-3307 GCA_003133485.1 Candidatus Dormiibacterota bacterium | reverse complement strand
CCTTCATGCCCTGGGAGGGCTATAACTACGAGGACGCCATCCTCATCAGCGAATCGGTGGTGCGGGAGGACAAGTACACCTCCATTCACATCGAGGAGTTCGAAGTCGAGGTCCGCGAGACCAAGCTCGGCCCCGAAGAGGTGACCCGAGAGCTTCCCAACGTCGGTGAGGAGAGTTTGCGCAACCTCGACGAGCGGGGCATTGTCTATGTCGGCGCTGAGGTCGCCCCGGGCGACATCCTGGTGGGCAAGACCACCCCCAAGGGGGAGTCNNNNTCCAACAAAGACGAACTACCGGCCGGAGTCAACGAGCTGATCAGGATCTATGTCGCCCAGAAGCGGAAGATCAGTCAGGGCGACAAGATGGCTGGCCGCCACGGCAACAAGGGCGTGATCGCCCGCATCCTGCCGATCGAGGACCTGCCGTTCCTGCCCGATGGGACGCCGGTCGAGATCGTCCTCAATCCGCTGGGCGTCCCCAGCCGGATGAACCTGGGCCAGGTCCTGGAGACCCACCTGGGTTGGGCCGCCGAGGCGCTCGGGATCAAGGTGGCGACCCCCGTGTTCGATGGAGCTTCCGAGGCCCAGATCGAAGACGAGCTGGAGCGGGCGGGACTGCCGCGCGACGGCAAGGTCATGCTCCGCGACGGTCGCTCCGGGGAGGCCTTCGACCAGCCGGTGACGGTCGGAATCATCTACATGATGAAGCTGGCCCATCTGGTCGAAGACAAGATCCATGCTCGGAGCACCGGCCCCTACAGCCTGGTCACCCAGCAGCCGCTGGGNNAGGCCTACGGGGCCAGTCACATCCTCCAAGAGATCCTGACCATCAAGTCCGACGACATCGTGGGCCGCGTCAAGGCCTACGAGGCCATCGTCAAAGGCGACAACACCCTCGACGCCGGGATCCCGGAATCGTTCCGAGTCCTGGTCAAGGAGTTGGAGGGCCTGGCTCTCGGCGTGGAGATCATGTCCGAGAACGAGGAGCAGATCGTGTTCACGGAGGATGACATGCCCGACATGCCACTGGGCCTGGGAATCAATCTGGAACGCGACGAGCGCGACGACGCCGAGGACATCAGTAGGTAGGCGTGACCCTCAACTCGACCAACCCAATGGGGCCCGGACGGGCCTTCCTGCGATCGACCCCCATCCACACTTTCGCCAGGAGGCGGACAAGCATTGCTCAAGCTTGAGAACTTCGATGCCCTGAAGCTTTCACTCGCCAGCCCGGAGATGATCCTCTCCTGGTCGCACGGCGAGGTGACTAAGCCCGAAACCATCAACTACCGCACGCTCCGGCCCGAGCGGGACGGGCTCTTCTGCGAGAAGATCTTCGGTCCCACCAAGGACTGGGAGTGCCATTGCGGCAAGTACAAGCGGTACCGCTACAAGGGCATCATCTGCGACAAGTGCGGGGTCGAAGTGACCCGCAGCAAGGTTCGCCGCGAGCGGATGGGTCACATCCGGCTGGCCAGTCCCGTCTCCCACGTCTGGTACTTCAAGGGCATCCCCAGCCGGCTGGGCCTGCTGCTGGACATGTCCCCGCGTAACTTGGAGAAGGTCCTCTACTTCGCTTACTACATCGTCACCCGGATCGATGAGGACCTCCGCGTCAAGGAGCTGGAGGCGCTGGACCCGGAGCGGAGTGACCGCATCAAGGAGCTGCGCCAGGCGGCCAGCGAGCAGTCGGAGGAGCTGGTCCGGAGCACTGAGCAGAGGATCGCGGATCTGGAGACCGCCAGCGCAGCTGAGCTGGCCTCCCTTCAGGCGTCTGCCGACACCCGGCGCCAGGAGTTGGAGACGGGCGCGGAGCAGCTCTCCGAGCGGATCGAGGCCGCGGTGGGCCGCAAGGCCCCCACCGACTTCGTGGTCAAGGACGGCAGCGAGAAGCTGCCGGTGGCCAAGAAAGGCACCCAGCTCACCGAGGAGCACCAGGAGCAGCTGAAGGAGCTGGTCTCGACCCGGGTGTCGCACATCTCGGCGGAGTCCGACGCGGAGATCACCTCCGCCCGGGAGCGAGCTGCGGCGGAGATCGCCAGCGCCCGGGCGGAGCTGGCCGAGCACCAGGTGAGCGGCGGCTCGGCCGGCGAAGAGGAGCTCGGTGCCCTGCGCCAGGAGCTGGAAGACACCCGCACCAAGCTGGAGGCTCTGACCGTCCGGCAGCTGCTCAGTGACAGCGAGTACCGCGAGTACATCGAGAAGTTCCCCAAGGTCTTCCACGCCGCGATGGGCGCGGCGGCGGTCAAGGAGATGCTGGACACCCTCGATTTGACTGCCGAGGCGACCCACCTCCGGGAGGAGCTTCTCTCCACCAGTGGCCAGCGCAAGCAGAAGGCCATCAAGCGGCTCCGCGTGGTGGAAGCGTTCCGCTCCAGTGACACGGCTCCCACCTGGATGATCCTCGAGATCCTGCCGGTGATNNGTGATCAACCGCAACAACCGGTTGAAGAGGCTTTTGGAGCTGGGCGCTCCGGAGATCATCGTTCGCAACGAGAAGAGAATGCTCCAGGAGGCGGTCGACGCCCTGATCGACAACGGCCGCCGGGGCCGGGCCATCACCGGTACCGGTAACCGCAAACTGAAGTCGCTGAGCGACATGCNNAGGGCCGGTTCCGCCAGAACCTCCTGGGCAAACGAGTCGACTACAGCGGTCGGTCGGTGATCGTGGTCGGCCCAGAGCTCAAGCTCAACCAGTGCGGCCTGCCAAAGCGGATGGCACTGGAGCTGTTCAAGCCGTTCGTGATGCGGGAGTTGGTGGAGAAGGGGTTCACCCAGAACATCAAGAGTGCCAAGCGGATGGTCGAGCGTGCCCGGCCGGAGGTTTGGGACGTCCTCGACGAGGTGATTCAGGATCATCCGGTCTTGCTGAACCGGGCGCCCACCCTGCATCGCTTGGGCATCCAGGCCTTCATGCCGGTGTTGGTGGAGGGGTCAGCGATCCAGATCCATCCGCTGGTCTGCAC
>PKXR01000198.1:0-252 GCA_003133485.1 Candidatus Dormiibacterota bacterium | reverse complement strand
CACGAACCGATCCAGGTAAGGGTGCCGCGGCGGGTGCTCGAGTCGGTTCCCAGTGGCGAGGACACCGAGGCCCCCGTATCCCTTGTCACCACGCCCGGACGGGTCATCTTCAACGAGGTGCTGCCGCTGGGCCGGGAGGTCCGCGAGGGCGCCGAGGGCCAGGCGATGGTGTTCCAGAACCAGGTCTTTGATCGCAAGGAGCTGAGGGCCCTGGTGGCGGACTGCTTCCACCTCTACGGCAACCAGGTCACC
>PKXR01000178.1 GCA_003133485.1 Candidatus Dormiibacterota bacterium | reverse complement strand
TCTCGATCCTGGCGATTCGCGACGGGGTGGCACCTCCCACGCTGAACCTCGACGAACCCAGCCGCGAGAGCGTGATCGACCGCGTGGCGAACACGGCGCAGGAGCGTAACATCCGCGTCGTGCTGTCCAACAGCTTCGGCTTCGGCGGCACCAACGGCTGCCTGGTCATGAGCCAGGTGGAATAGGCTCGAACCTTTCCCGACCGGCACCCCGCTGATAGCTATCGCGCGGCCGCGCGGGAGTTGATCGATGCCTGAAGACTACCAGATGCCCAAGGGCGATCTCATGGCCGGCAAGCGAGGGCTGGTCATGGGGGTGGCCAATCACCAGTCGATCGCCTGGGGCATAGCCTCCCAGCTGGCCGCCCAGGGCGCGCAACTGGCGTTGGCCTACATGGAGATGAACGAAAAGCGCGTGCGGCCTCTGGGCGAAAGCATCGGGGTCAAGGCCTACGCGACCTTCGACGGCTTCAAGGAAGGCTCGATCGAGGCCGCCTTCGCCACTGTCGAGAAGACCTTCCCGAGCCTCGATTTCCTGGTCCACGCCATCGGCTTTGCCGACCGGAGCCAGATCGCCGGGTCGTTCATCGACAACGCCGAGCGCGGGGCCTTCCTGCGGGCGATGGACATCTCCGTCTACAGCTTCGTCGAATCGGCCAAGTGCGCCGCCGCCCTCATGCCGGCCGGCGGCTCGATGATCACCATGACCTATCTCGGCTCCGAGCGGGCGATCCCCAATTACAACACCATGGGGGTCGCCAAGGCGGCGCTGGAAGCGGCGACGCGGTACATCGCCCGCGACCTTGGACCCAGGGGGATACGGGTCAACGCCATCTCCGCGGGCGCCATGCGCACCCTCTCGCTGGCCGGGATATCGGGCGGCCGGCAGATGCTCGGCCAGGGAAGGGCCCTCAGCGCGCTGAAGCAGGACACCTCCATGGAGGGCGTGGCCGGCTGCGCCTTGTGGCTGCTCTCCGACCTCGGCCGCTCGACCACCGGCGAAGTCGTCCATGTCGACGCCGGTTTTCACATGATGGGTCTTCCGAGCGAAGAGCAGGCGGCGCTGGCAGCTTCATGACCGACCCGGTCGCCGCCGATGTCATTATCGCCGGCGCGGGCATGGCCGGGGCAACAATGGCGCTTGGCCTAGTTCGCGGCGGGCTGAATCCGATCCTGATCGATCCGGCCCCGTTCGAGGCCCAGATCGCCCCGACGTTCGATGGCCGGGCCAGCGCCATCTCCCTGGCGGCGTTTCGCCAGTGGCGGGCGCTCGGCGTCGCGGCCCATCTGTCGCCGCACGCCCAGCCGATCGAGAAGATCCTGGTGACCGATGGACGCTCGCCGGGTGAGGCCGCCGGGCCGGCGAGCGGCGCGGGACTGCTGTTCGACCCCGCCGAACTGGCCGGCGCCGATGACGGCGAGCCGCTGGGNNAGGGTTACATGATCGAGAACCGCCATATCCGCTCCGCCCTGGCGCGGGGGATCGGCGAAGCCGGGATCGAGGTCCTCGCGCCGGCCCGCGTCGTCGCGGTGGAATTCGGCCCCGGCGGGGTCGTCGCCGAGCTGGAGGATGGCCGCCGGCTCACCGCGCCGGTGATCATCGGCGCCGACGGCCGCGATTCGCTGATCCGCCGAGCGGCCGGCATCGAGACCTTCGGCTGGGACTACGGCCAGGTGGGAGTGGTGGCGACGGTGGCGACACAATGCGACCACCACGGGACCGCCTACGAGCACTTCCTGGCCGCCGGGCCGTTCGCCATCCTGCCGCTTACCGGCCGGCGCGCCAGCCTGGTGTGGACCGAAAAGAAGGCGGCCGCCGGGGCGCTGCGGACGGCGCGCCCGGAGCCCTTCGCCGCGCACCTGCGGCGGCGGTTTGGCGAGTTCCTGGGAGCGGTCACGGTGGACGGCGCGCCGTTCTACTACCCCTTGTCGCTGCAGCTGGCGCAGAGCCTGACCGCTCCGCGCGCGGCCCTGCTCGGCGATTCGGCCCACGCCATCCATCCGATCGCCGGCCAGGGCCTGAACATGGGGCTCAAGGACGCCGCCGCCATCAGCCAGGTGCTGATCGAGGCGGCGCGATTGGGAGAAGACCTGGGGAGCGAGGGGGTTCTCGATCGTTACGCCCGCTGGCGCGGCCTCGACAACGTCGGCGTCGCCCTGGCGACCGACATCTTCAACCGCCTGTTCTCCAACGACAACCCCCTGGCGAGGCTGGGCCGCGACCTGGCCATGACCGCAGTGAACCGGGTGGGTCCCGCGCGCCGCTTCTTCATGCGCGAAGCCGGCGGCGAGGTGGGCGACCTCCCCGCGCTGTTGCGCGGCGTAGCGCCGTAGGAGCGCCCCGTGCACGCTGAACAACCTCTTCACCGTCATCCCGGGCGCAAGGTCGCTCTTGCGACCTGAAGACCCGGGACCCAGAGGTTGCCGTCCGCCGTCCGCGCCGCTTCGTGAACCGGTGAGCCAGACGCTGGCGCCCAGTCCACTGGGTCCCGGCTCTCCGCTGCCCCCGGATCAAGTCCGGGGTTCGCTGCGGCCGGGATGACGGCGGTTCGAGCGAAAAACGCTGTGCCTCTTAGGCGGCGCGTTCGGCTTAGCCCCGGGTTTCTATGGGCGGGTAGTCGCGGCGCAGGGGCCCGGTGTAGAGCTGGCGGGGCCGGCCGAGCTTGCGCTGCGGGTCCTCGAACATCTCCTTCCACTGACTGATCCAGCCGACGGTGCGGGCGATGGCGAAGAGTACGGTGAACATCGTCATCGGAAATCCGAGCGCCCGAAGGGTGATGCCCGAATAGAAGTCAATGTTCGGATAGAGCTTGTGGTCGATGAAGTAGCGCTCGTTCAGGGCGATCTTCTCGAGCTCCAGAGCGACCTTGAGGAGGGGATCGTCGGTTCCCCCGACCTCGGCCAGGACTTCGTGACAGGTCTTCTGCATGACCGTCGCGCGCGGATCGTAGTTCTTGTAGACGCGGTGGCCGAAGCCAGTAAGCCGGTACTTGCGATCCTTCACCCCCTGAAGGAATTCCGGCACCCGATCGACCGTGCCGATCTCCTTGAGCATCATCAGGGCTTCCTCGTTGGCGCCGCCGTGGGCCGGACCCCACAGGCAGGCGATGCCCGCGGCGATGCAGGCGAACGGATTGGCGCCGGTCGAGCCCGCGAGGCGGACGGTGGAGGTCGAGGCGTTCTGCTCGTGGTCGGCGTGGAGGATGAAGACCCGGTCCATCGCCCGGGTGATCACCGGATTGGGGACCCAGTCCTCGGCCGGCACCGAGAAGGCCATGCGCAGGAAATTCTCGGCGTAGGAGACATCGTTCCTTGGGGTCACGAAGGGCTGGCCGATCGAGTACTTGAACGCCCGGGCGGCAATGGTCGGCATCTTGGCGATCAGCCGATGGGCGGAGATCTTGCGCTGCTCGGGATCATCGACGTTGGTGCTGTCATGGTAGAAGGCCGAGAGGGCGCCGACGGCCCCGGTCATGATCGCCATGGGATGAGCATCGGACCGGAAGCCGGTGAAGAAGCGGTCGAACTGCGAGTGCAGCATGGTGTGATAGGTGATCGTCCGCTCGAAGTCGGCGAACTCGGCGGCAGTGGGCAGATCCTCGTTGAGCAGCAGATAGCAAACCTCGAGGAAGGTCGAATTCTCCGCCAGCTGTTCGATGGGATAGCCGCGGTGAAGAAGGACCCCGGCGTCGCCGTCGACGTAGGTGATCTTGCTCTCGCAGCTGGCCGTCGAGGTGAAACCGGGATCGTAGGTGAAGACGTCGGTGTCGGCGTAGAGCTTGCGGACATCCAGGACGTCGGGCCCCGCCGTCCCCTTGATGCGCTTCAAGGGATAATCCTTGCCGCCCACAGTCAGCGTGGCGTCGTCGGCCATGCGCCAGTCCTTCTTGGTTAAGGAGTCAGGAGAAAGAGACAGCAGATCAACGGCGGGGACTTCCGGCTCGCCTTATCCCGTCTTGAGAGGCGGCGAAAGGGCATCCGAAATCCGCCCCAGGCTCTCCTCACGGCCAAGGGCGGCAAGGGCGCCGGCGAGGTCAGGGGCCGGGGAGCCGCCCGAGAGGCCGCCGCGCAGCGCCGGACCGATCTTCCCCAGGCCCACGCCCTCGGCCTCGGCGAAGGCGCGAAGGCGAAGGGCGAGCGCCGGGGGCCGCCAGTCGGTCTCGTCGGTGAGGTCGGCCTCGAGCCGGCGAAGCCGGTCGCGTGTCTCCGGCGTGAGCGCCGTCAGGGTCTTGTCATCCAGCGCCAGGGGCCGGGTCTTGAGGGCGAAGGCGGTCAGGTCGGCGAGATCGACCAGGGTCTTGGCCCCTTCCTTGACCATGGGAATGGCGGCGATGAGACGCTCGCGGGCGTCGGGGGGCAGGCTCTCGTCCCGCCGGCGGAGCACGTCGAGGACAAGGTCGGCCAGGCGCGCATCGTCGGCTTGGCGGATGTAGTGGCTGTTGACGTGGGCGAGCTTGTTCCAGTCCAGGCGGGCCGGGGCGCGGACGACGTCGGCGACATCGAACCAGGCGATCGCCTGGGCGTCGTCGAAGATCTCGTCGTCGCCGTGGCCCCAACCCAGCCTCGCCAGATAGTTGCGCACGGCCTCGGGCAGGTAGCCCGCGGCGATGAACTCGCCCACCGACTGGGCGCCGTGGCGCTTGGAGAGCTTGCTGTGGTCAGGGCCGAGCACCAAGGCGACATGCGCGAACCTGGGTGCTTGCCAGCCCAGAGCGGCATAGGTGATCAGATGCTTGGGGGTTGACGGCAGCCACTCCACCGCTCGCACCACCTCGGTGATCCCCATCAAGTGGTCGTCGACCACCTGGGCCAGGTGATAGGTGGGGAACCCGTCGGATTTGAGCAGCACCTGGTCATCGACCGACTCGTTGTCGACCAGCTGCGGGCCTAGCACCAGGTCGTCCCAACGGGTCTCCCCGTGGGGTACCAGCAACCTCACCACTGAAGGCTCGCCGCTTTCCCGCCTCTCCGAAACCTCCTCCTTGGTCAGGGTCCGGCAGTGGCCGTCGTAGCGGGTGGGCAGGCCGGCGGTCCGCTGGGCGGCTCTGAGGTCGTCCAGCCGCTCCTTTGTGCAAAAGCAAAAGTAAGCTGACCCGGAGGCCACCAGCCGCTCCGCGGCCGCCCGGAAGTAGGGGAGCCGCTCGGACTCGGTGTACGGAGCGCACGGTCCCCCGATGTCCGGTCCCTCGTCCCAGTGCAAGCCCAGCCAAGCGAGGGTCTCCAGGTACCCGGGGATAGACTCAGGCTGGTAGCGCTCTCGGTCGGTGTCCTCGATGCGGACCAAGAAACGACCGTCCTCCCCAGCCAGGCAGTAGCTGAGCAGCGCGGTCCGGACGTTGCCGATGTGGAGGTCGCCGGTCGGGCTGGGGGCGAATCGCAGCCGCCGCCGTCCGGGGAGCGCCACTCGCTTCGGGAGGAGGTCGGAGGCGTCAGAACTCAATGGTGGAGTAGGACGAGATAGATCCCCATCGAGATACAGCCCGCCACCAGCAGGCCGGTCGCCACCACCCAGCCCTCGGTCCGCGAGGGGCGGATCGACACGTCGGCGGACGCGGAACTGCTCACCGAGACGCCCTTGGTGCCGAGATGGGGGTAGCGCTGCGCCTCCGTCGGTTGGGGGCTCGAGGTGCTTCGCGTCCCTTCAGGATCTGTGCTCAACTTTCGTCACGTTCCTTCTCAAGCTGGACCCGCGCCACTTCCTGCGAGTATAGGGGCGCCTCTCACCGAGCCCGCATCGTCTAGCGGTTAGGACACCACTCTTTCAAGGTGGTAACCGGGGTTCGACTCCCCGTGCGGGTAGGGGGGTGCTTGCAAGGCGAGTTGCAAGGTTCTGGCCGGAGTGCCGCTGAAGGCCGTTTTGAGCCCATGAGAGGGCGTCGGTGAGATGGTAGAGCTCCCAGGAACTGGGGTTAGTGGCTCCGGCTAGGGCTTCGAAGCTCCCTTACTCTCCTCCTGGGCGCGCCTAAACCAGGCTGGAGTCCAGCCCGGCTTGAGAGTCGCCTCAGCCGCATCTGGGACTAGGGCGGCCCTTTGGCGAAGCGCGGCTCCACGGCATCGCGGTGGCCTCGAGGCGGCCGGCTGACGTATTCCGCCATCCTGCCACCCGAGCTCAGGCTAGCTGGGGCGAGGGAGCTCTTGGGCCTGCCGAAGCCAGCGCGCTGGTAGACCCGGAGCCACTCGATGAGCACGGCGGCACTGGCGCGCAGTTGCTGCCAGGCGATGCCGATGCGCTTAGGGCGGATCGCCAGGCTATCCGGCGCCACCCCATATTGGATGCGCATGTCGCGGTGCTTGTGCTCGTAGCTGAAGTGGGTGTTGCGCATCGCCATGTAGGCGTCCTCGTCGCGCCAGACCGGCAACAGATGCCGATAGGCGGCCTTACAGAGGACGGACTGCTCGCGGTAGCAGTCAGGCTTGGCCTTCGCCCGGCAGGCAAACCAGATCCGCGCTGCCGTCTTCTTTCCACTCCTCCCCTTGGTAGCGGCCGCATAGCGCACGAAGTCAGACGAGCTGCCGCAGTGCTTGCACCACGGCCGCCCCAGTCGATCGAACAGCTTGGTCGGGTAGCGCTTCAGCGGTTCGTGTTTGCTCTTGCGGCGGTAGGGCACCACGGTTCCAACGCCGCTCTCGGAATTGAACTGATAGACGTTGGCGAAGCCATAACCTCGATCAGCCGCAACCAGCAACGGCGTAGCTCCACCCAGGTTGTTGGCGGCTCTCGCGAACGCGTCTGGATAAAGTTGGGACTCGTTCTTGTTAGCCGCTACCAGGAAGTTGGTCAGCGGGGCGTGGGTGAAGTGATCGATTACGGCGATGTTGAGAAACCCTATCCACGCCTTCTTGCGGGTGCCGTCAAGATTCGAGTAAACCCGCACCCCGGCATCCGCGTCGCGATAGAACCACCAATGTCCTCGGGCGAGAAACCGGTGGCCACCTCGGTCTCGGTCTTCATGGAGCTCGTCTATCTCTAGCTGGGACAGTCCGTCTACCTTGACTTCGCCTGGGTCCGCCGCCGTGGGAAGGCCGGCTTGGTCTTGACGAACCGAAGCAACCACGTCTGTAGCCACCCTCGACATCCCCGCTCTTCCCGGACATGGCCAGGGGCTTCCCCCTACCTCCACGTTTGGACAGTCATGCAGCAGTCCAGCATGCGTCTCAGCCTCGGTTCCGTCCAGATGCCACCAGGCGCCCACCCGGGGCTCCTTGGTTCTGGCTCTCTGGATCAGTTCTGAGGCCGCAGCTTCGAACACTTCAGCAATCGTCTCGAGCTCGGCGAATCGGTAGTGCACCAGACGGTAGGACGGCGGCTTCTCGAAGCCACACGCCTGCCAGAGCTTGTCGTCGCCGATGACTCGCTGATACCAGGGCTGCATGTCAGGGATGCGCGAGATGGAGAAGGCGAGGTAGAGCAACACCCAGTCGCCAGGCTGGCGTTTCGGTCCCCACTCGTAAGTTCGCGCGGCCGCGACTTGGAGCGTTCGCAGAAGTCTGGGCATGCCTTTCAGCATGGCGATCAATCTCAGCGGCGAGGCGAAGTCGGGACTTGCGGAGTAAGCGGTTGCCTCGCTGAGGCTGCTCGGGACTGTCCGGAGATTGAGCTTGATCACTCCAGCCCCGCCTCGTGACAGAGCTGATGGAACGCTCCCAGGCGATGGAACTTGCTTGGGTAGATCAATGTCAGATCGCGGCGGCACTCGTCCCGGTAGTGTCGGACGCGCGGCAACTGTCCTGGCGCCAAGTGTTCCGCCCCGTAGCGCCGAAGCGACTCCAGCACCTCGTCGCGACTGTGCGGGCGAGGCCGGCGAATCCTAGGTAGGTGATCTGGCAAGGGAGGGTAATGAGTCCAGCGCGTAGGTGCACCCGGCATCGCCTCGCCGCGGCACCGGCGCAACTCGCGAACCTCGTCCACCAGTGGTCCCCAAGTGCTCTTGCGACCGACCGGAATGTCGAGCCGATGGCCCCACTGGCGAAACCAGTTGTTGCTTGGCGTAAAGCCCAATTCAGTAACGAGCTGATCGAGAACAGGGACGAGGTCAATTGGAGTTCGTCGCACGAGGCTCTTGCGATCGGGTGCGACTAGTCCGGCAGCTTGGAGGGCACCGGTCCAGTTGCTCCACTTCTCGAGCATGTAGCGAGACCTCGGCAACGACAGCGGTGCGTGGCGCCAACGCCCGCGACTTTCCTGTTCGCGAGCTCGCACCACTTCGTCGTATTGGAGCGCGGTCGGCGCGTGCCCAACTGCGACTGCCGCAGCCTGGAGCGCAAGTAAGGCGTCGCGCTCGCCGTCCTCTCCAAATCCGCGCGCGTTGGAAGAACTCCACTGACCTTCCAATCGAAGGCGCTCACCGCGAGGAGCCAGGCTGAGCTCAATAACCCGAGCCCAGTTGTACCCAAAGCGCTGCCGAATGATCTCTGCCCTTGGTAATTCGAGGCGCCCTTGAGCCCCTCGGCCACGATCCCAAGCGGACTTGCTCAGGAGGAGCGCTTGCTCGGAGTCACTCGCTACTGAACCGAGCGCTACCTCGGCAACGCCATCCAAGATGGCGCCCCTCGACAGTTGGGGCGTGAATCGACCGTGATGTCGGACAGCGGGTGACCCCGCTACTGGCGTCAGAGCGCCAGTCCAGCAACCTCTGTGATCGGATTTGCTCCGAGTGGCTGGTGGTCCATTTGCGTCGCCAAGCATGACACGCGGTCGCGCCGATTGCAAGATTTTTCCACCGCACAGATTGTTTGACGACACCACTCCCTCGATCGCGTCGACTAGTCCTGCAGAACGGTTGGTGGCCATGTGACGACCCCGTCAGTCTCTTAGCTCCGACCTCAGTCCAGTCCCCAAGCGGAGAGGTCGAAAACCTCAGCGTCGCTGACCGCTCCCATGAAGCGCGAGATGCGCACCGCATCCATGTCAGGGGGCGAGCAGAAGTTGGCGAGTTCTTGCACCGCCTGCAGAGAGCGCTCGCCGGTCACGGTCAGGAACTCGCGAAAGGGCAGCGCGCCGTTCAGGTGCTCGACCAGCCAGGCTCTGCGCATCCGCTCGACGGTGATGAGGCTACCGGGGCGGTGCTGGCAGAGCCGCGCGACCAGTTGCTCGAGGAGGCGGCTCGGCGCGGAGGCCGGGAGTGGCAGCGGCTGATCTCGTTCCCCCAACAGCGCTCCGGAGCGAGCCTGTCGCGCCAGCTGTCGCAGCTCCTCTGAGAACTTGACCAATACGGGAACCCGCCGCTCACGCCCAGGGCATCGGAATTCGCCCCAGGTTCCCGAATGGGGGACCAGGGTCACGTCGGTGCCTTCGACATACCGCAGGTCGTCAGCCGACGCTCCAGCTCCACGAGCCAGCAGCAGCATGGCCGACAGCCGGCGCCGTAGCTCTGGGGGCTTGAAGTGGGCTACTGTCTCGCGCGCAAGGGCGAACTCCACATCTGGGAGGGGAGTGTGCCCGAAGGGCAGCGCCGCCTGCCGCCGGGTGGCCGTCTGATCGATCGAGGTCATGGCTAGCTCCTCATGAGTCGCGGATCAGGTTAGGGAGACTATACCACGTCTCTATCAGTCATGTCTAGCCATGACTCGAGACAGTTGGCCTAAACTGGTTCGGTCATGACTCCGAGTCCCACGCCGGCGAACCCCTTGGGGGCGCTCGAAGACCAGCTGGCAACACTCCGCAGCCAGGACGGCAAGCTGGCTCAGTCCCTGGAGGACACCCGGGAGGCGAGAAGGCGCCTCGCCGGCCAAATCAGAAGCTTGGAGGCCGGCCTCAGTCTGCTGCGCTCTGGTGGCCATCCAGCAGACACCCAACTGGCGTCCGGCACCATTGCCGACGCCATCGAGGTGCTACTGCGAGGGAAAGGGGAGATGCGAGCCATCGAGCTGACCGAGGCGCTCCAAGATGCTGGCAAGCTACTCCGGACGGACTCGGCCTATGCCACCCTCCACAAGACCCTGGCTCGAGATGGGCGGTTCGCGAAGGTCACGAGGCGTCGAGGCTACTGGAAGCTGGTGGGCAACCCTTGAGCCTCAGCCGCACACGCTGGGCGGACTGCAGTCGACGAGATGCTGGCACGCATTGGGCACTAAACCCGGGGGCACGATGCCCGAGTTTGACCTAAAGGCAACTCTGGGCCAGCTTGCCACCCGGAACCCCGGGCGGAGCGAAGCTGACATCCAAGCCATGGTCCGAGAAGTCCTAGTTTACGGGGGATTCGATCTCGGTGATGACACGGTTCGCCTTGAGAGCCCGGCGGAGGAGCACCGGCGCATTGACGTTGCCATCGGGGCAGTCTTGATCGAGTGCAAGCGAGATATTCGATCAACAGCGCAACTGGTCAGGGCAGAGCAGCAACTCGACGAGTACGTGATGGCCAAGAGTGCGCCCTATGTGGGAGTCCTCACCGACGGCGCCATCTGGAGGCTATACCGGAGGGCTGGTCAGGCTATCGAGTTGGTGGACACCGTGACTCTGGCACCTGGCCGAGTCGATGAGCGGACATTCAGGTGGTGGCTCGGCGGTCTGCTCGCCACCGAGCAGCAAGTGAAGCCCTCAGCGCAAGTGATTGAAGAGCGACTGGGAGCGGCGTCTCCATCCTTTCGCTTGGCGCGAGCCGCTCTCGTTGGATGTTGGGAGCAGTCCCGCTCGCATCCGGAGGTTGCGCTCAAGAGGGAGCTCTGGGCGAAGCTGCTGCGGAGTGCGCTCGGCTCCCAATTCGAAGACAACGACGAACTCTTCGTAGATCACACCTACCTCGTTCTGCTGGCGACCCTGATCTCGCACGCAGTAGCGGGCTTTGGACTCGAGTCTGCCAGGCGCGATCCCGGCGTCTTGCTCTCCGGTCAACTCTTCCAGCGTGCCGGGCTGCTGGGCGTCGGGGAGGCTGGGTTCTTCGACTGGCTGCTCGATAGCCAATCCGGAGCGGAGGTCGTCGCGGAGCTTGCGCGTAGGCTCATGTCGTTCGACTGGGAGGACGTCGACCACGATGTCCTGAAGGCTCTCTACCACTCAGTCATTTCGCCTGAGGTGAGACATCGGCTAGGTGAGTATTACACCCCGGACTGGCTGGCCTCGCGAATCGTAGACCAGGTGGTAAACGACCCGATTGCCCAACGGGTGCTCGACCCGGCGTGCGGATCAGGCACTTTTGTCTTCTACGCAGTTCGGAGGCAGCTTGGTGCAGCAGCGGCGGCTGGCATTCCACTCCCTGAAGCCTTGGAGCGAGTAACGAGTTCAGTCTTTGGACTAGATCTGCATCCGGTCGCAGTCTCCCTGGCCCAGGCGACCTACTTACTGGCCATCGGAAGAGAGCGGCTAGCTCAGCGCAATTCCAATCTAGCGATCCCGGTCTACCTCGGCGACTCCATGCGCTGGGAGGCGGCTGACGACACGATGTTTACTGCCGGAGGAGACATCGTCCTCCATACGACCGACGGCACTAAACTGTTCACTAATGAGCTGCGGTTCCCTGTTGGTGTGATCTCTGATGTCGGCCGCTTCGATCAGCTTGTGACTGAGATGGTGGGGAGGGCTACATCCCGCGCAGTCGGAGGATCCCGCGCCTCCCTGTCAGGGATGTTTACGAGCATCGGAATTACCCCAGACGAACGCGCCACGCTGGAGACGACGTATGCAGTCCTGTGTGATCTTCACGACGCTGGCCGCGATCACATTTGGGGGTACTACATTCGGAATCAGTCGCGTCCCTCATGGCTGGCGAGACCCGAGAACCGTGTCGACGTTCTCGTGGGAAATCCCCCGTGGCTTGCCTACCGCTTCATGCCCCCATCACTCAAGATGGTCTTTGAGCGCAGAGCTAAGGAGCGACATCTTTGGCACGGCGGAGCGCGGGGACGGACGACGCAGCAGGATCTCTCAGCATTCTTTGTGGCTCGCTGCGTGGAGCTCTATCTCCGAGAGGGTGGGGCATTCGGGTTCGTGATGCCCCGCGCTGTTCTGTCCCGACAGACCTACGGTGGCTTTAGAGCAGGGGACTACTCAACCTCCACAGAGGCTTGTTGTGTGACCTTCAAGCCCTCGTGGGATCTTCAGCATGTCGAGCCGGAACCGTTTCCCGTGCCGTCCGCAGTGGTATTCGGGTCGCGCTCGATAGGCCAGACAGCCGCCGCACTGCCATCCTCGGTGCTGGAGTGGTCAGGCAGCGTGCCTAGTCATGGCACGCTCGGAGGTTCGCTGAATCAGCGGTCAGCTCAAGTGACCGCGATGACAGGGACCGAAGAAGCGTCGCCCTATCGCGAGAGATTTCGAGATGGGGCAATCCTCTATCCGCGGATGCTGATTATGGTCACGGACCCTCCTGCGACGCCCATGGGCGTTCCGCAAGGTAGGCATTCAGTCCAATCGCGTCGCACTACCTTGGACAAGCCTCCATGGAGAGATTTGCCGCTGCACGAGGGCGTAGTTGAGTCGGTCTTCGTGCGGCCGGCCTACCTCGGTGAATCGATCGGTCCCTTTAGGACGCTGGCCGTCTACCAGGCGGTCATCCCCTACGACGGGACTAGGCTGATGACCGGCGATGATGATCGCCTCGATCGATATCCAGGCTTGGCGCGATGGTGGCGAGGTGCAGAACAGCTTTGGATTGCACACCGCAGTTCTGATAAGCGAACTCTCGGCGAGCAACTGGACTACATGGGTCAGCTGCGGGCGCAGTTCCCAATAGCACCCTTTCGCGTTGTCTATACAGCATCGGGCAACACACTCGCCGCGGCAGTTATTGAGGACGCCGGTGGGATTATTGAGCACAAGCTTTACTGGGCTCCCGCTCACACACTCGACGAGGCTCACTATCTCGCCGCTATCCTGAACGCCCCAGCCTTAACTGCTCTCGTCAGACCCTTCCAGTCAGTCGGCGCATTTGGGCCACGAGACTTCGACAAGTATGTCTGGCAGGCTCCAATCCCTATCTTTGCTCGCGGCAACCCGCTGCACCAGAATCTCGCTTCACTCGGCGCGCGCGGCGCTGCGGCAGCCGGGGAGGTCGTGATTGCGGACGGTGCCGGATATCAGGCTGGCCGCAAGTACATCAGGAGTGCCTTGGAAGATAGCGGCCTGGATCGGTTGCTGAACGCTGCACTAGACGAACTTCTTGCGGAAGGATCACGCCCTGAATTGTCGAACAGCCGGAGTCGCACCCAGATGAACGGTATTGAGTAGTAGGGTATATAGATGAAAGCAACTAAGCCCTTCCATCAGATCGGCACTGTCACTGATCAGGTACGTGTTGAACTGTCGTTCCAGATCCTTGGATTGTTCTCGGAGGGACAATACAGCAGTCCGAACAAGGCAGTCGAGGAGCTGGTCTCGAATGCATTCGATGCCGACGCAACTCGAGTCGACCTCTTGGTATCTGACGACTTAGCGGGACCCGACTCGTCCGTGGCCGTCGTGGATAACGGCGTTGGAATGGACCCTGAAGGACTCAAGGTTCACTGGATCGTCGGGGCCTCGGCCAAAACCAAGGACCGGAATACACCCTTAGGTCGGACAACAATCGGCAAATTCGGAATTGGTAAGCTAGCCGCCTACGTCCTAGGGAACCGACTTACTCATATCTCGCGGGTTGGCGATAAATACTACTCCACGACTATGGACTTTACCGCTACACCCCAGACCGTGAGCCTGCCTGAGCCTGCTCCTCTACCCGAGACTGCTCCCGTTGTCGGCGCCGGTCAGTCGCCTACCGAACAACGAGGGGTGCTTCTCGACATCCGTAGCATGACTGAAGTGGAGGCGTTAGTAGCCCTCGGGCCGTGGCTCAAAGCTCCGTCACGGCGCAGCCTGCCCGCGCTCTTTGGCGATGGCTCCTCCAACCACTGGACGGTCGCGATCATTAGTGATCTGAAGCCTATGGCCCAAGACCTCCAGGAGGGTCGCCTGAGGTGGATCCTGTCCACGGCGATGCCCCTCCGGGACGACTTTGCTCTGTACTACAACGCGAAGCCAGTCGCGGCTGCCAAGCTTGGGAAGCCCCAGGTCGGCAGGTGGGTATTGGCCAAAGACATCAAGACTCTGCCCGACAAGGATCTTCGCGACCTGCGACCAAAGAAGAGCTCAGCTGGAGCATGGGCTTACAACGACAAGCTTCTAGGACAAATCTCGGGCTACCTGGAGGTATTCGAGGATCCTATTGACACGGGTAAGTCGGGACTCATCGGCCGGAGCAACGGCTTCTTTGTTTACGTCCATGGACGCCTTATCAATGTCGACGACGCCGGCTTCGGCATCGATCGCAACTCACTGCGCCACGGAACCTTCTCGCGGTTCCGCCTCATAATCCACATTGACCGTTTAGACAATGAGCTGCGCTCCTCACGTGAGGCGCTCCGCGATAGCCCGAGTGTGAGACGCAGTAAGGCCATACTTCTAGGGATTTTCAATTTCGCACGCACTAAGCTTGACGCTTATCTCACGGATGAGGCGAAAGTCGCTAGCACACGCGGAAGGCTAGCCGACAGCCCTGCGAGCCTTGGGCAGCGACCACTCATCGGGCTAATCGTGGATAGCTACCGGTCTCGCGAGCCGATGCGCTATACAGAGCTAGACGTCGGTGCCTTTGACTCGAGTGATGCGCTTGTCGCTTTCCTCGAAAAGCGCCTCGCTGACGGGTCATCTCTTGTCACCAACGTGGCCTATGCCGATATGGGCGTGACGCGGCCCCTCGTCACCTTCGACGTCGATTCGGGGGTGCTCTCCATTAATTTGGAGCACCCATTTGTCGCGTATTTCGCCGACGACTTTGGACGCAAAGATCGCAATATGGCGCTCCAGCTTGTTGCGCTCTCCGAAGTGGTGCTGGAGGCCAACATGCACCGCTCTGGCATCTCACGCAACGATCGACTTCGACTTCTCGACGACCGGGACGATCTCCTACGGTGGCTTGCTCGCTCCAATGGTCAGCAGAACTCGTTGACCGTCGCGCAAGATCTACTAAACGCAGAGTCGAGTAAGCAGGGTCTTGAGGACGCGGTAGTGGCAGCGTTCAATCAGCTCGGCTTTGATGCTGTGCCGAAGGGTGGCGGAAACAACCCGGACGGCGTGGCGGAGGCACACCTCGCCGGAGCTGGGGGTGCGCCCCGTAGCTATCGGGTTTCACTTGAAGCCAAGAGTAAGGAGGCTGTTGGGGCCAAGGTCAGTAAATCGGGCGTCGAGGTGGCGACCATCGCACGGCACCGTGATGACAATGGGTGCCAGCATGCCATCGTGGTTGGGCCCGACTTCTCAACTAGGCTAGGGGAAAACGGTGCGTTGGTCACTGAGTTGCGGTCGGACAGAGAGCACAGCAAGGCCGATAAGGAGCACCGCGAGGATCGGACTATTACGGTAGTGCGCCTCAAGGATGTGGCTAAGCTAGTCAGGTTCGCTCCGGTCAAGCGAATTAGCCTTTTGAAGCTCCGCGAACTGTTCGAGTGTGTTACTCCCAATGAATGCGCTGCGTGGATTGAGGCGACTGTCACCATGGAAGTGCCACAAGCGAAATATCGTGAGATACTGGAGGTTGTGTGGAGTGAACAAACAAAGGATAAGTCTTACAGTGTGACCTACGACGCCTTGCGGCGGTTGTTGCGGGAGCAGCGCGGGATCACCATCGCTGATCCCGATCTTCGGAATGAGTGCTTGGCGATTGAGAGGATGGCGCCTAATCTTTTCTGGGCGCGCGAGGAGTCGGTCGAGTTGGAGATGGCGCCAGATCGGGTGCTCGCAACTATTGTGGGCTATGTGGACGAGGTTCGAGAACGGGATGGTGTCCAAGGTGTATAGAGGACGGCTGGTCCACCCCTTTCCCGCTCGGATGGCCCCGGATATTGCCCTGGCGTCGATAGCGGAGTTGACTGACGCCAACGGCTTGGTACTGGATCCCATGTGCGGGTCAGGAACGGTATTGCACGCTGCTGGCGAGAGTGGCCGCCGAGCCGTTGGCTTCGACGTCGATCCGTTGGCGGTCATCATCTCAGAAGCGACGTGTAGGCCGGCGTGGTCTTCCAATCTTGCAGAGCGGGCGGAGCAGCTCGTGCGGCGAGCTAAGCGGTTGGGGCCGGCCCTTCCGTCTTGGATCGACCGGGATGAAGAGACCGCCAGCTTTGTTGGATATTGGTTCGCGGCATTGCAAGCCGAAGCCCTATCGCGTCTCGCACGGGCCTTGGCCGACGCTCCTAATTCCGATGCTCCGCTCAGGGTTGCACTTAGCCGGTTGATCGTTCGGAAGGATGGTGGGGCGTCCCTAGCTAGGGACACCGCCCACAGCCGCCCGCATCGTGTTGCCGACACCTCTGAGTTCGACGTGTTCTCTGGATACATACAGGCTGCGCGCGCGCTGGAGGAGTTAGGCGCCATGAGAGAAGCAAGTGCACGCGTCAGGGTCAGGTTGGGGGATGCGCGCGCGCTGACCTCACTGCGATCGAACTCAATTGATCTCGTCGTGACGTCACCACCTTATCTGAATGCTATCGACTACTTGCGTGGTCACCGGATGAGCCTCGTGTGGCTGGGGTGGACTATGGCTGAGCTCCGCGCGATACGAGGCGAATCGATCGGCACGGAACGGCAGCTCCAGCAGCCATCGGCTCGAGTGACCTCTTTGGCGATGCACCACGTGGAGAGATGGGAGTCGCTTCCACACGCCGCTAAAGGCATGGTGTATCGCTTCGTGGAGGATATGGACAAACTGTGCCGATCCTTCCAGAGGCTGGTACNNTCAGATGAGGGGCGCCCTGGTTCGGAGCTCAGAAATCGTTTGCGAAGCGGCTAAGGACCACGGGCTCTTCCACGTAGACCACCGAGTGCGCCCACTTGCAGCTCGGCACCGTTACCTTCCGCCTCCGGCGTTGAGTGAGGGGGCTCTGTCGAAGCGCATGGACGAAGAAGTTGTTCTGACCCTGGAAAAGCCAGCTGTAGCCGCCTAGCAGGGAGCGCACCGGATCTGGCTCCGTTATCGGATGGGCTCGCTCGGACTGGTCGTGTGAAACCCAAGCGCGCGGTGGAACTCTGGCTCGACCCAATCGCGGGCGAGAGCCGCGTCCACGGTGACTGAGACCCCGAACTCGAGATGAGTCCGCAGCGCCCGGCTCAGAACGACTTGAAGTCGCTGCTCCAACTGGCGGCAACCGTCGGTCGGAGGGTGGTCATGCACCAGTGAGGAGAGTGCTGAAGGATCGACTCTCACCTCGCCCTCGATGCCGAGATCTCTCATTAACTTCGGGAGCAGGTGCGAGCGACCGATAGCCAGCTGCTGGGCGGCGGTGTAGGCGGGCAGGTGGATGAACCGGAGCCGATCCTTCAGCGGAGCGGGGATCGCCTTTTCATCGTTGGCGGTGGCGATGAAGAGCGCCCCAGAGAGGTCAATCGGAACCTCGTCCAGGAAGTGGTCGCGCCACTCTCGGTTCTGGGACGGATCGAGCAGAGCGAGCAAGACCGGCAGGGCGGGATGCTCGGAACCGGGCGGCACTTTGTCGATCTCATCCAGAAGGAAGACCACCTCGGACGGATTAGCCCGAGCGCTCCGCAGGCGCCGGACGATCTCACCTGGGCGAGCCCGGGTGTAGGAACGGTCGGCTCCCAACAGATAGATGTCGTCCAGGCCGCCGACTGGGATTCGCTCCAGGCGCCGGCCGGCTGCGCTGGCGATTGCCCCAGCGATGGAGGTCTTGCCAACTCCTGGAGGTCCAACCAGGCACAGGCCGTAGCCGAGGGCAGCGCCCGCTGTCTGGCCTCGGTGCTGGTGCCAGGCAAGCAATCCGAGGTAGTCGAGGACAGCTTCCTTGACCGGCCCCAAATCGCTATGGCTGGCGTCCAGGAGACTTCGCGCTCGAGCCAAGTCGATAGGTCGGGCCGAAGGCGCCTCCCAGCGCATCTCCAGCAGCAAGCGCACCAAGTCACGGTTGCCGGCGCCGTCCTTGCCGAGCTGACTCTGAAGTGCCCGCTCGGCGGCCTTGCGAACAGCCGAGGGGAGTTTGGCACTCCGGACCTGTTCGTCGAGATCCGGCTTCCCAGTGCTGCGCCGCGAGCCCCGGTTCCTCTGGCCAATCAGCTTGGAAATGGTCTCAAGCCGATCTGGCCAGTCCACCGCCCTGAGCAGGCTCAACCTGGCGTGGCTCTCAGGCGCCAGGGCGGCACCGAGCCGATCGGTGGCCAGGTCAGGAGGCAAGATGCGTAGCGCGGAGGCGTGAGCGGGAGAGATCTTGCTGCGTATCTCTCCCCGAATGGCGCCGCTGATCAGCCGCTGCAACCGCCGGAGAGCCCAGCCGGAGGAGGGCGTTTCCGCTGCCAACTCGCGTATCTCGACCAGCAGGTGGGGTTGTCGCTGCACCAAGCGCAGCACCTCGACGCGCCTCAGCCCGTAAATCTTGCCTGCGTCCACCACGCCCTCTTTACCCCGCCGCAGGCTGTCGAACGTGGCCAGTAACCCGACTACCGGCCACGATTCCTCGTGGAGCAGCTCGCGCGGCAACAGCACTACTTGGTCTCCCTCTGAGACAACGCCAGCAGCAACCGCTTCCTCGTCGTCCCAACTGGCACTCCAGTAGTGGCTCTCCCCAGGCAGCACCGCGTCGTCAACCAGCAGCGCGGCGATGTGGCAACCGATTCGTTCAGACATGGAGCAGACCTGGTTCAGATATGTTGGCGCGATGCAGCGTGGTGAGTGGTCGGCGTCATTGGGCCCTGGATCCTAGCACAGTTGGCCAAGACAGATGTATCCCGCCATTGCTAGCAATGTCCACGTTTACCTGAGTTTTTGCTAGTTCGTCTATTCCTTTATAGACGTGCNNGAGGGTGGCCTAGAAGGTCAACCGCCACCTCTTCAAAGATCCCAGGCAGCCACGGCAATTCGTTTCCACAGTGCGCGACGCTAAGCAGGGGAGCAACGTGACTCGCTCAGTGCAACACCCACCCTTCGTACTCGAAGAAGTTCCGCAGGTCCAGGCATTCGAGCCCGACTGCGTTACATACACCAGGAATGCGAACTCCCTGGATGGACCTCTCGGTAGTGACAACAGCCCACTTGGTGCCAGCAGCAAATAGGTCCGTCGTCGGCTCCTGGGAAGCCAGCCATGCGGCCGCGATCACAAATGGATCTGCGTCCGGGATGGTCTTGTTGGGATCACAGATGCCCGGAAATCGCCGAATCACGTCTTGAGCCGCTTCTACGAGTTCACTACTCCACGGAACAAAAAGCCGCGTTTGACCTCTCGCCCAGTGGACAAGGTCATCATCCTTCTGTTCGAGTTCGGCTAGGACTTCCGCCGCCGCGATAAGTCGCCCGTCCCCGACCATCACCTCGATACGCTCCCATAGCCCAGGGAAGGTCACACGGGGATACAGTCGCTTGAGGTCAATGAGGGCGCTAGTATCTATCGAGTAGAAGCGAGTAGCCTCACCCAACTCCTCCACGATGCCCTTCCTAGGCAACGCCCGCAAGGTGCGTGAGCTCAGCCCAGTGGCGGGTGTGAATGGAAAGGTAATCGAGTGCGTCGCTGGTGCTAAGTCTTCCAGATTCATGGGCGGTTAGAACAACGCCCACAAAACTGGATCCATATTGAGCCATCGCTCGTTCTGCGGAGGTGCGGCCTTTGCCGCCGGACGAGGGCTTCGGTGCCGGCCGCCCGCGCCACTCTGCCCACTTTGCGCGAAAGACGGATTCGCTCACAACGCCTGCGGCAAATAGGCGATACCAGATGACCTGCCGGCTCACGTTGTACCGACTGGCCATTGGAGTCAGGGCTTCGTCGGGTGGTACAAGGTCATCGGCAATCGGAGAATGGGCAGCAACGAAGCTCAGTAGGTCGTCGACTGGAACCAGCAGAGCACCAGCAAAGCTGTTGCAGAAGGACTCCTCGGCGATCACTGACCGACCTGAGCCGGGTGCTGTGTCCGGGAGGCACATGCCTCCCGTGCCCAGCAGCAGGTGTCCGTATTCGTGGATCAGCGTAAATATGCGAGCCGCCGGACTGTCAGAGGAGCTGAAGACGATCACCGGTGGCGATGTCTGCGAGAGCGAGAACCCACGTAGCTCCTTCGAGGGCATGGGAAGCTGAAAGACGAAGGCTCCGCGATCTTGAACGGCTTCGCGCCAGGCGCGCAGGGCTGCGTAGTTGTCCTCCCAAACGATCTGTTGGTGAAGGTCGATACCTAGGTGGCCGCGCTCTCGGCGCGCCGCTTCGTCTACGTTGTCAGCGATAGTCGCCACTCCCACCGGGAACTGCGGGACCTCGGCCAGCTCCGCGGCCGCTACCTGCAGCCGGTTGGAGGTGCGAAGGGCCAGTCTGGTCTTTCGCCCAAGCCTTACTGATCTATCACCCTGACCACGGCGGAAGTCCACCGGCAGGGGAGGGGCACTGGGCGGCTCGGGTAGGAGCAGAGCCGCGAGAGGGCGCGCGTAGAAACCTGCCAAATTGCGCAGGTGGTGGAGGGACGGCTTCTGTAGCCCTCCCTCCCAGGCGCTCAGAACCTCTTCAGGCAGGTGGACGTGGGCAGCCGCTTCGCTGCGGCTGACCCCTGCTGACTCCCTAGCCCAACGGAGGACCGGGGGGCTCACCGCCACTTCAATCTGGGTTTGAGGGGTGGCCATCTGCCTAGTATCGGGTCTGGGCGGTCGCTATCTCCCTACCTCCTGGAGTGACTGGTGCCTCAGTCGCCCCCCCATCGGAAGGTCGGGAACTTTGGCATCAGCCCAATATGGCGGCGGCTGGGAGTGACCGACCGGAACTGGGGTGCCATCGGCACGGTCAACGTTAGAGTGAGATCCCCGGACGCAACAATCCCAGCCCTGCTGCAGTCTTGCAGATGCACAGGCCAGACCGCAGTACAGTGTCGGAACGCGGTGGATGCGTCAGTCGCGTTAGGACGACTCACAAGGCTCGCCTAGGATGAAAATCTCCAAGCGAACGCAAGCAAAGTTCGCTGAATTCGCCACTGAGTGCAGCACTCTGAGAGAAATCGCCCAGGCGTTTGAGGGTGAGGGCTTTACACCAGACGCCACCTTCGAGTCGCCTGACTTCGGGCAACGCAGAGCCTTGGTCGGGCAATATCACGCGCTCATCGATCTTTCTGACCCAGAGCAACAGAAGCGGCTGCTCTACACCTATCTGGAGGCAATCGAGTCTTGGTGCACTCGCGACAGCCATGGTCGACTCCCGAGTGGACCCAGACCGCTCGTGGCCAGTCTGCGCCGGGACGAAGCGCCGATCGACGAGGAGGGGAACTTAATCTCCTCTCCGAGCCTGAGTTTCGATCTGGCCGCGTTCTCAAGCCTGACCAATACGGCCGTTCTAGAGGAACATTTGACCAGGATGGCAGGCGGAGTCCGGGAAGACCCGGCCGCGGCGATTGGATCGGCGAAAGAACTCGCTGAGAGCGTCTGCAAGCTTGTCCTCGACGATTACGGACTGCCTTATGCGAAGGCGGCGAAGCTGCTCGAGCTTTATAAGGCTGCGGCCAATGCTCTGGCGATCAGCCGCACCTCCGTTCCCAACAGCGCGAAGGGAAGTCAAGCGTCTCAGAGGGTTCTTCAGAACTTGGCTACGATGGTTCAGAGCTTAGCCGAACTCCGCGATGAGCTTGGCTTGGGGCATGGTCGCAGCAAGACCAGTCCTGCCCTGGAACGGCACGCAAGACTGGCTTGTAACGCCAGCCGCACACTCACAGAATTCGTCCTTGAGACTTGGCAGACTCGGAAGGCTCAAGTCCCGTGAGCCTACCGAGAGCGCTGGTTGGCAGCCGGCGAGAGGACATCTGATGGAGCCGTCGCGATGACCGTTCAGGAAGTAGCTGCCGGGTTGCGCGTAAGTCGCGGGACAGCCTACACGCTTGTCGCCTCAGGACAGATCAAGTCGGTGCGGATTGGGCGGCTAATCCGAGTCGCTCCACGGGCGCTCGAGGAGTTCATCGAGGCCAACGAGTACAAGCGCAGCTGGTAGACGACAGGTGCAAAACCGCTACGCCGGTGACCTGGGCGATTACCTAAAGTTCGGCCTACTGCGCCAGCTGTGTGCAGGGGACGATAGCTCGCCAGGCTTGAAGTTGGGCGTGGTCTGGTATCTGGTCAAGGACGAATCACACAACGACGACGGCAAGCATATTGCTTACCTGAGGGAGGAATACGCTGGGGCGAAAGCGTTTCGATCTCTCGATCCAGACCTCTATGACCGACTCGCCGTTGTTGTTCGGTCCGCCCAGCGGAGCACAGCAGCGCTGGTGGCAGCGGGAGTTCTGCCAGTCGGGGCTAAGACCTACAGCGAGCCGCTCGACTTTGGCCAGGTGCTGTCTGGCGGTTCAGCGGGTCGGCTCCGCTACCGGGAGGCGTGGCTCCAGGGCGCGCTGGCCGCGACCTCCCGCTGCGACCTCATCTTTGCTGATCCCGACAACGGCATTCGCAAAGTCAGCCACGGCGTCGCTCGAACCAGGACGAAGGCAGTCAAGCACGCCTACCTTGATGAGCTGGCTGCATTCGCTGCCCGAGGCCAATCGCTGGTCATCTACCATCATGCCGACCGCTCAGCCCCTGTGGTGGAGCAGGCAAGGCGCCGGTTGGCCGAGCTCGCACAGGAGATAGCTGGAGTCCAGCCGATAGCCGCTGTCCGGGCCTCGCGCGGGACTACCAGACTCTTCCTAGTTGCAGCTGCGCCGAGGCACCTACACCTCCTCACCGCCAGGCTCAACAGACTGGCGACAGGCCCTTGGTACCAAGAGTTCGAGGTCTACTGGCCAGAGAAGGACAAGCGTGAGGTGCCACGAAGCTGAGCCGTACCGACATGGACACAGATGAACCGCAGCCGCTAGTGGTCGCGAAAGCTGGTGGTAGACTCGCCCAGGCAGGACATGGCGGACTTACCCCAGACCTCACACAGCGATGCCTAGCAGCGATTGGCGGAAGTCACCGCGAGATCTGTACTTTGCCAACGAGCGCCACGTCCGGGCAGGGCCGAGAGCATTAGAGGGCTGCTTGGCCACCACTTCGCCCTGCTCAGCTCAGAGCGCCGCGACCCGTAACGTATGGCGGGCTCACCACGTCTTTCGTGTTGTCGGGGAACGGATTCAGAACGGAGGAAGCTTCACGTGCCAGGCCGGGTAGCGGTGTTGGTAGTGGCGATCAGCCTGCTGGGCGGAGCCACCCTGGTGGCGGCCTGTGGCACCGCCGTGCCGAGGTACTCACCCAGCCCGACCCCGGCGACAACGCCGACCTCCTCATGCGGCGCCTCCCAAGTGAGCGGTCAGGTTTGGACAGACCTCCCAGCAATGTCGCAGATCATGGAGGGGATCACGTTGACGAACGTCTCCTCGACGGTCTGTCACTTGCCCGGGTTCCCAACATCCTTGGCGCTGGAGGATGCTTCGGGCACTTTCGTTCCCCCAATCACTTTACCCAATCTCTCGGACACGGCCACCAGCGACACGGACTTCTTTGACTCTGGCTCGGCATCGGCCCAGGTCACCGATATGCTCCCCAGTTTCTCTAGTCTCCCCGCGTCCGGGGTGACGCTCGCCCCGCGGTCAAAGGCAGTCATCGTAATGTTCGGGTCAATGGGACTCAGCGTCACTCAGCCTGGTTGCCTGGTGGCTGGAGCCGGTGATCGCCTCGCCATCTATTTCTCCTCCCGTCAGCCGACTGTTGCCTCGATACCTAGCATTACAAACGTCTCTGGGGCGGGGACTAACAATCCTGCCGGTTCCGCTCTGTTCACGTGCAGTGCCTTCGTGCTCTCGCCTGTGATGACGTGGACGAGGGCGACCCGACTCGTCGGACCGATCTCGACCGTGGTTACGGCTTCTCCCCAGCTTTACGCCGCCGCTCCCTGAACCCTCTGCTTTGGTGAGCGTCGCCATCACCACCTCGCACCACGATCCTGGGCTTCACCTCCGTATCGGGAGGGACACAGATTTGCCGCAGCCGCTAATGATCGCGAACGCGGGTGCTAGGCTCGCCCAAGCAGGGCATGGCGGACTCACATCCGATCTCACGGCGTTGGGCGGCTGAGGAAGGGCCGCCACCTTGAGCCCAGATCGCCTAGCGGAGATGGAGCCACTGCTGCTGCGCTACCCAGACGATACCTTGTGTAGTCGCATTCAGAGTTGAGGTCATTTGTCCAACACCGACCAGGAACTTGAGGTTTCCGAGCTGGTGGGGGCAGATGCCGTCCGCCGTGGCGAATTAGCTATCCGCATCGTCCACCTGTTGCTTGTGGTTGTGATCGCCATTTTCGCCACGGCGGTACTCGCCTTCCTTACGCGTCAGTTGCCGTGGCTGATCGCTTGTGGAGTTCTTCTCTTGGGGAGTCCTCTCCTGTCGCATCGCGCGCTGCAACTGGCCCGCGGATCAGAAGCCTCTGCGAGCTCGTTCCTTTCGCAGCAGCTAGGATATCCAATCAAGGTCGCCCTGCCATGGCGGCCGACCTTGGCAAGATGGCGCCACCAGATCGACGCGGCGATCCAGGTTCATGAGGCGACGCACACTCATGCCGATTACGGGAGTGATACTCCCGCCGATCAGAGTGGGAGCCGGCTGGCCGACGTCGAACACCGATTGGCTGAGCTCCGGGCCCTGCATATCCAGAGCGTGCTCGCCACGACAAAGTGGGTGTATGCCATGCTGCTGGGCGTGGCTCCAATCGTGGCCGCAGCAATACTCTTTCGCCACCTGCCGCTCTGGTTGCTCTTGCTCGCAGTCGTCGGGCTGGCGGAACTGGCCTTCTGCGAGGTTCATGTCTACAAGCTCCTGCTCGGCAGGAGGCGCTCATCATCAGAGCTGCGGCAACTGCGTCGAGAAAGGCGCACTTTGCTGCCCCCCCGTTGAGGCGTAGTCGGACAGCATGGCCACCGTCTCAATCCAGATTGACTTCTTTGGTACTGGCTCGCTAGAGACGAGAAGCTTCGATGGCGGGCTATGCTCGCTGCCAGTCAGCGAGCGCATGGACCGATCAGGGCGCAGCTACTGTACCCGGAGGTAATCCCGCACAAAGAGAGGCCGTAGCGCTGGCATGCGGACGCTGGACGCTGCCTTACGGGACTCCCAGTAGGCATCTCGTTCGTGTTCAGCGCGCAGACCGCTGCTAGCTTCGGCGTCAAGCTGACGGCGCCGCTCAAAGTAGGCCAGATGTGCGCCAAGGGAGCGTTGCTCCGCAATCAGGTAATCACCGATGTTGGATGAGGCGCGCGCGTTGACGCGTAGTCTGTCTGCGTAAATAAAACGTTGGGCCGCACTGCCCGCTGATTCGTCAACCATTGGTCGATTCTGGCATGGATGCGATAAACTGTCAAACGGATGTCTCGAGTTCCTCCCCGCTTGCGATTTAGCGCTAAGTGCTACAGATCTAGCCTGCTCCTCAGCTCTCTCATTTTCGAGATGAGATCACTGATTTCGTCGTCCGATGGACGTCGGCCACCCGTCATCGGGATCATAATGGCCCGCAGCTCTTCAGCACATTCGACCTGAGCCTCTTGAGGCATATTGCCCTCTTCTCGGACGAATGCAAACATGTCGCGCAGGCACTCCGCAGCTTTGTGTCCGTTTGTCGCGACGGTCTCCAATATCTCTTCGAGTAGAGTGTCGAATTCCTCGGCGCGTCGATCCCGCTTCTCTTCTGAAATTGGCGGTGGCATCTGTCTATGAGACTCCTGCATCTATCGGGCGGTGGCTGGGGCGTCCAATTCGGCTAATCGGGAGCCACAGCCGCATGGGCACGGTCGCACCAACCGACTCTATCGCAGTCGGGCAGCGATATTCGAGCGAAGCCCGGGGAGAGGAGGCGACTCTGTTCGTTGAGGGGACGGTGGGATGCCTGGAGGCGCTGCTGCTGTGGAAACGGTGTGCGAAGCGCAGAGTGAGCACCACATGAGCGATGGAGAAGCTCCCGCCCATCCGAGGCTGGCTCAGTCGGCGGCTCGCCTTTACCTTGCCCGCCTCGAAGCAGCTGCCAGTCGAGTCCAGTCCGACTCAGCTCGGAGGGCTCTGTGCGAACTTGCCTCGACCACAGCCTCTGCTCTGCGGCAAGGAAGCCAACTGACGATGGCCGAGGTGAAGTTCAACTTTTCCTCCTTAGCGGGCGTGGCTCGTGAGGATCAGCGACTGTTCATCGATGAGTTCCAGCTCGGGCTCGGGTATGACGGAGCCCCGATCGTAGTCATGGGCACCGAGACAGCCGGGGATCCGAAGGAGCAAGAGACGCTGGTCTGGGATTGCCTGCTGACGGCATTGATCCTCTCCAACTCGCCCCAGTCCGTGGTCGAGGCACTGCTCCGGCAGTCGGGGTGGTGGATTGACCTGGAGAGCCGGGGACTGCCTCCCGATCCCTGGCGTCCGTTCCACGTTCATCCGAACGACCTGTATCAGGTTCAGAGGGATCGGGGGCGGCAGACGTGGAAGGTCATCGCCGGCCTGGTGGCGCCTGACCCAGCACCTGCGGAGGCGGTTCTCCGCCAGGGAGCTGAACCCGGGCTGGGAGACCTGACGTATCAGATCGAGCGCTCTGGGCTTCCCGCCCTGAGAGCGGCGGGCGGCGCCAAGCCGAGTCCCGCGCGGACTGAGTGGTTAGAACAGGAGGTGATCCCAGCACTGCGGCAGACTGCCTCGGTGCTGATCGTCCATGGCTACGGCCGCAACTCCCGGGACTGGATACCGGCCGACAAGCGCCTATTCGAGGCGTTCCTGGGGCGACCCGTGGAGATCGAAGGGGAGACGGTCGCTGGCAAGTGGCTCTGGCACGACTCAGCCGATGGGCGGCTCGTCATCTACTGCCACGCCTTGTCAGGTGCGATCAGCCGGGCTTATCTGGACGAGGTCAGACAGCTCGTTCAGGAACACTTGTCCGCGATCTGAGCCGCCTCCGGGCAAACTGGCTCCCCTACTGGAGCCAAATGGCTCCGGCAGCGGAGCCGACCGGATCTCCCACTGAGATTGCCTGAAGTCGTGCACAGGTAAAGATGCCATCGGCGTCTACAGGCCAGGCCGCGAGGCGAGCTCCCGGCCGATTGCCTGAATTGTGCAACGGTGATAGACAGATCCGGCCAGATCCGCCAGTGGCCGCGTGGGTGCTGGCGGCAGAGGGTGAAATGAGCGTCGCCAAAAAATGAATTTTGTGTCCCAGTCGGCTGTAGCCCGATCTCGGCTGAGATCAGCCGAATCGATGTACAAACCACCGCCTGCAGGGTGTACAAACCTCGGCCATAGGGCTCAGCTAGGTCAGTTGGCTGAACTCGGAGAAGGCGAGAAAATGAACCTTGCAACGACCCTAGGGGGTGCTTGCAAGGCGAGTTGCATGGTTGTGGCCCGAGCGACTCGGGGGGCCATCTCGAGCCCTCTAAGAAGGCGGTCATTCGCTGGAAGGGGTCCAGGAGCCTGGATCAGCCGCTCCCGCTGGGGCACCGTGGCGATCGCCCTGCCTCCGGGAGCGCCGTGGTAGCTCATGAGCGGAGAACGTTTGGCCCATCCTGAGCTAGCCGTCTTCGGGGCGGCGATCTGTTGCCTACCTCAGGGCCACCGAAGGGAGAGCCTAGCCAGGTCCAGCCGAGGTTGCACTTGGCGCCTTGATTGAGACTACCGAGTCCGCTCTGCGGGTGGGCCGAGAGCTAGTGGTGGATCAGCTCGAGTTCAACTTCGCTCTCTCACCGCCGACCAGATCGAGAGCGGTCTAGCAGAGCTAAATCGGCGAAGGAAAGCTAACGGTGATCTCCAATGGAAGCCGGCCACGATTAACCGCATGGAGTGAAGTTCTCCGTGATGCATCTTCAAGATGCGAACACCGAGCGCCGGAACATGGGTATCAGTTTCGCGCGTTGGGGGTAGCATTTTCCACGGCAATTCGGATGGACCCCACCGTCGGCCGGCCGCCGCTGACGGCTGCTCGCCCTGATCTCACGGAATCACAGCGTGATCGTTACGGCCGGGTCACCGGGGCAATTTGGTCCTGCGGGCTCGGATCCAAGCAAAGTCCAAGTGGGCCTCTGATAATCTGCCAGCGTGTCCGGTGAGCCGCGCTAGACTGAGCGCCCGACGAGATAGAGAGGGGTCGCCGAATGGGAGCACCGCGGAACTCCGGACCGAGTCCGGTGCACCTTGGTCGGACGGGAGAGAAACTCGATGTCGGGCGCCATTGCCGATCAACCACGACTAGGGGATTCGGAGTGGAGGACTCTCGCTCCTGAGGATAGAGAATCGGCGAGAGACCGCCACGTTCCGCGCAGGCCGACGGCTTGTCGCGGTAGCGGCCCTGGCGTTGTGCCTCACCGCCGGTGGCTTGGCGCTGCCCGCACGGCTAAACGTCTCGGCAGCATCCCAACCAGCTCCCGTAAACCTCGACCTGGGCGGCCCGCAACAGGCCACGGTCGCGTGTCAGCAAAGTACATCCGCTTCGATCGAGGCTCCAAATTATCCCACCAAGGGATGTGGGACAGGTCCAGGCTACTGCCAGCAGTACGGTGGCTCCGGTGCGTATCCCGCCTACGGCTACGACAATGTTTGGGCGTGTTCGCCGAGTCTCTCGATCGACAACACCCCCTTCGACGTAAATGACGGAAATTCATTTCAGTGCGTCGATCTGTCCGCCCGCTTTCTCTGGGCCGTCGACGGACAGTGGGCCGGACAAGGCGTGTCCTATTACGGGCAGAACTTGGTGGCTGATGTATACAACGAATATTTTCCTGACTTGAGTGAGGGAACGACCGCCGGGAACAATGTTCCTACGCCAGGTGATGTCATCAGCTTTGGTCCAGGCGCTGCGGTCGCTCCAGGAGGGGTAGGTCATACCGCCGTGGTGGTGGCGTCCGATCCCGCCAGTCGGACGTTCACCATCATGAGCGAAAACATGACCAACGTAGATAGTGATGGCACGGCCGGCGTCCAATACCTCCAAACGGTTCCTGGCACCGGTTCCCAGGTCACGCGGACAACCACCAACTCGCAAGGTCAGACGGTGCAGTACACGAGTGTCACCCATGAGGGCACGGTCCGTTTCGTGGACTTTGGAGGCGCTACCGCTCAGGCGGAATGGCTGGATGAAGCGAACCCTGCCACAGTCGCGGCGTCTCCGACGCCAACGGTGAGAGCGCTTCAGATAACGACGCCCAACACCGCCACGTCCCCTCCCAACGCCACCGTCGGCAAACCCTACGGAGAGAATCTGGAGGCATCGGGACCGGGAGACGAGGCCAGCCTCTACCAGAAGGCGGGGGAGCAACTGTACGTCTGGTCGATTGCCAGCGGTAGCCTTCCCCAAGGGCTCTCACTCTCATCGAACGGCACCATTGCCGGCACACCGACCGCGGTGAGCCAGGGCGGCCCGTTCACCGTGGAGGTGAAGGCCGAGGGCCAGACTGCCGAGCAACCATTCACCATCTGGGCCAACGCTCCTCCGATACCTAAGTCGACCCTGACAATCACCACCCCGAGCACGGTCGCCTCGCCCTCGAACGGTACCAAGGGCAAGCAATATTCCTTCAACTTCACCGCGAGCGGTGGCAAAGGCGATTACCGATGGTCACTTGCTAGCGGGAGCTTGCCAGCCGGACTTTCGCTGTCCAAGAGCGGACTGGTGTCGGGCACGCCGACCAAAGTGACCATGGGTGGTGCCTTCACCATCAAGGTGACGTCGGCTGACGCGACCGCGGACGGCGCGTTCACAATCTGGGCACTATCACAGAACCAACTCGAAATCCTCACTCCTTCCAACTCGAGCTCTCTACCCTCCGCGACTGTGGGCAGGCGCTACTCCTACGTCTTAGTGGCCACCGGGGGGACAGGCAACTACGCCTGGTCGATGGCAGGAACCGGCGCTCCCGGGATCAAACTCTCGTCCAGAGGCGTAGTTTCAGGGACGTTCGCTAAGGCGGGGAGCCGATCTTTCACCGCTAAGGTAACCTCTGGCCGCGAGAGCGTCACCAAGGTTTTGACGGTTCAGTCGGTCGGAATAGTCTTCCCCAACGTCAGCGCGGAGCAGCCCTGCAACTTGCTGTCTCAGGGCCAGGTGGCGGACCTCTTCGGGCCCGCGGCGAATAGCGCCGCGCCCGCGGTGTCCGGGTCGAACTATTACGACCAGGGACTAGAGTTCGGATGCGTTTGGACCGACCCAACCGGAGGTTCGCTAGATCTGCAGGCTAGCTCGGGCTCGAGCGTTTCTTTCATTCAAAGCGGATTGGCGAATTGCCCCAGCTACCAAGTGGAGTCCGGTGTCGGCACCTACGCGGTGTACTGTCCACCTAACTCGGAAGGTGACTCATACTTCTCTGCACTTGAAGACGGGTGGGGGATAAACCTATTGAGCATTGAAACCACTCCGTCCCCCGCGGCGACGACGATGGCATCGGTAATGCGTGCCTTGCTAGTAGAGTTAGGCGGATAGAGGTACCTGGCGGGTACGGTCTTGGACCGAACCGGTGGTGATCCTGATCAGGACGGAAAGCGTTGAGGCGGACATCGGCATGACGGAGTTTCCGCCGCAATACGATTAGTCCCCTGGTTCGGCTGGCCAGTCGTGAGCGGAATGAGCCAGTACCCGACGTTAATCAGCCTGCGTACGTCATCCTCCTTGCGGTACACGGTCTGAGGTTCTCATCTCCACGTGAAGTCCAAGCCTCGGGGCTGACAATGGCGAGCCTACCAGGGGACAAGCGCCTGTTCGAGGCGTTCCCGGGACGTCCTGTGGAGATCGAGGCGAGACGGTAGCAGGCGAGTGGTTCTGGCACGACGCTGCCGATGGGCGGCTCGTCGTCTAGCCACGCCTTGGCGGGGGCGATCAGCAGTGACTATCTAGACGAGGTCAGGCGTCTCGTTCAAGGTGCCCTCTCGGCGACCGGAGCCGCGGGACGAACGCTCAAACGAGGGACGCCAAAACTACTCACTTCCCGTCCTGGCCAGCGCCGTTCTGATCTCACCTTA
>PKXR01000157.1 GCA_003133485.1 Candidatus Dormiibacterota bacterium | reverse complement strand
ACCATCCAGAACGACATCCTGAAGGAGTACGTGTCGCGCGGAACCTACATCTTCCCGCCCCGGCCGAGCATGCGGCTGGTCACCGATACCCTGACCTATTGCCACGATCACCTGCCGCGCTGGCACCCGATCTCCATCTCTGGCTATCACATGCGAGAGGCCGGGGCCACCGCTCCCCAGGAGCTGGCTTTCGCCCTCAGCGACGGGATCGCCTACGTGGAGGCCGCGCTCGGCGCCGGCCTAGAGGTGGAGGAGTTCGCGCCCCAGCTCAGCTTCTTCTTCAACGTGGGCAACGACTTCTTCGAGGAGGTCGCCAAGTTCCGGGCCGCGCGGGCGCTCTGGGCCGGGATCATGCGCGACCGCTTCGGGGCCAAGGGTGAGCGCAGCTCCCAGCTACGCTTCCACGCCCAGACTGGTGGGGCCACGCTGACCGCCCAGCAGCCCCTCAACAACGTGGTGCGGGTCTCGCTCCAGGCCCTGGCGGCGGTATTGGGCGGGGCCCAGTCGCTGCACACCAATTCTTTCGACGAGGCGCTGGCGCTCCCCTCGGAGCAGGCGGCCAGCCTGGCGTTGCGCACCCAGCAGCTTTTGGCGTTCGAGTCGGGGGTCGCCCGAGTGGCCGATCCGTTGGGGGGCTCCTACTTCGTGGAGCGGCTCACCGAACAACTGGTGGAGGCGGCTTCCCAGCTGATCCAGGAGGTGGATCGTCGGGGGGGCGCGGTGGCCGCGATCGAGCAGGGGTTTTACCAAGACCAGATCCAGGACTCGGCGTACCGCCACCAGCAGCTGGTCGAGAGCCGCGAGCGAGTGATCGTTGGGGTCAACCGGTTCCAGGACGAGCTGCCAGTCGAGGTCCCCATCCTCAAGGTCGACCCCAACCTGGAGCGAGAACAGCGGGAGCGGCTGTCGCGCCACCGCCAGCTGCGCGACACAGCCGCCACGGAGCTCGCTCTGGCACGGGTCGGGGAAGCTGCGGCCGGCACTGCCAACCTGCTTCCCGTGATGCGCGACTCGCTGATCGCGGGAGCGACCCTGGGCGAGATCTGCAACCAGCTGCGAGCGGAGTTCGGGACCTACCAGCCGCGCCCGTCCGGCTGACGCTCTCCGGAGGAGCTCGGCTCAGCTCCCTGGCCGGTGCCTGGACCGCACTCGGAGCGAAGTCCCGAGCACGCTGGGGTAGGCATCGTCGTGGTAAAGCTTGGCGGTCACGGGACGCAGACCCAGCGGCGTCTTGACGAAGAGCCAGGCCGCCGCCAGGGCACCCAACGGCGGCCCTACTAGGTAGATCCAGAGTGACGAGAAGTCGGCGGAGATCACGGCCGGAGCCAGACTGCGGGCCGGATTCATGCTGCATCCGGTGAAAGGAGCGCCCCGCCACACCAGCAGCGCGATCACGATCCAGAGTGCGAGCGGGGTCCAGCGGGCGGTCCGGGCTGATGAGGTGAAGGTGAAGATGGCCAGGATCAGAATGGCCGTCATCAAGGCCTCGATTCCCACCGCCGCTAGGGGCACAACCCCGGGATGGGGGCTGGTCCGCCCATCCTGCAGGGCGACGGCCACGTGGCCCCACGCCAACCTCAACACCGCCACCCCCAGCAGGGCGCCCACGATCTGGGACCCCAGATAGCCCAGCAGATCGGAGCGGGAGACGTGTCCGCTCGTCCAGAAGGCCAGCGTCACGGACGGGTTCAAGTGAGCCCCGCTGAGCCGACCCAGCGGGGAGATCGCCACCAGGCTGCCCGTCCCGGCGAACAGCAGTCCGGTGAGCAGCAGCCGGACCGAGCTAGAGGGGATCAGGTGCAGCATGGGAGAGCCGGTGCCGAAGTCCAGGCAGACGGCGCTCAGCCCGCCCAGTACGAGAATGCCGGTGCCCAGGCCTTCGGCTGACCACTCGGACCAGTGCCAGCCGTTGCGGGGCGGGTGGCCGAGAGAGGGTGGCACCAGTTGCCCGTCGCGGCCGGCCCCGGTGACGGTCGTCACGGGCTGAGGTGCCCGGGCTTTGGTGCGGCTGGGAGCCGATGAGCCGCCGGCAGATCGGCGAAGATGAGAAGGTGTCCAAGCCCAAGCCGCGACCGGCAGGTGCGGGGGCCGAGAGCCAGACGGCGCGGCCAGCGAAGCCCGAACGGCGGCCGACTAGCGTTCCGAGCGCCAACGAGCGGCTGGTAAACCAGCTCCGCAAGCGTCGTCACGACGCGGTCCACCGGGGTGGAGAGCCTGAGCGAATCCAGCGCAGCAAGGGCAAGCTGACTGCCCGGGAGCGCATCCGGCGCCTGCTCGACAGGGGTAGCTTCGTCGAGTTGGACGCCTTCGTGACCCACCGCTCGACCCAATTCGACATGGCGGAGCGCCGGGCCATGGGCGATGGTGTCGTCACCGGGTACGGCCTGATTGGAGGTCGACAGGTGTTCATCTTCTCCCACGACGCGTCTTTCATGGGGGGATCGTTGGGTGAAGCGTTCGCCGAAAAAGTGTGCAAGGTGATGGAGCTGGCCGAGCGCACCGGGTCGCCGATGATCGGCATCAACGACAGCGCGGGGGCGCGCATCCAGGAGGGGGTGGTGTCGCTCGCCGGATACGCGGACATCTTCTACCGCAACGTGCGCGCCAGTGGCGTGATCCCGCAGCTGTCCATCATCGCCGGGCCGTGCACCGGTGGAGCAGTCTATTCTCCGGCGATCACCGATTTCACCTTCATGGTGCGCAAGGTCGGTTACATGTTTATCACTGGCCCTGATGTGGTGCGCGTCACCACCGGAGAGGAGGTCGACCAGGAGCAGCTCGGCGGTGCGGACATTCACTCGCAGCGGAGCGGCGTCGCACATTTTCAAGCGGATACCGAGGACCAGGCATTTTCGCAAGTGCGCGACCTGCTCTCCTTCCTCCCCCAGAACAGCTGGGAGGCACCGCCGGTGGTGGAGACCGCCGATCTTCCCGAGCGCGCCGACGTCGAGCTGCAAGAGATCATCCCCGCAAGTCAAAACATTCCTTATGACATGGGCGAAGTGATTAGGCGCGTGGTTGACGACGGCAACTTCCTGGAAGTCCAGCCGCTGTTCGCCCCGAACCTGGTCGTGGGTTTCGCTCGTTTGGACGGCGAAAGTGTCGGTGTAGTGGCCAATCAGCCTCGCCACTTAGCCGGCGCTCTGGACATCAATGCATCCATCAAAGGCGCACGTTTTGTGCGCTTTTGTGATGCTTTCAACATTCCCCTGGTCACTTTTGTGGATGTGCCCGGCTTCCTGCCNNGCCAAGCTGCTCTACGCCTTCGCCGAAGCGACGGTGCCCAAGCTCACGGTGATAACGCGCAAGGCCTACGGGGGAGCCTACGACGTGATGTGCAGCAAACACATTGGAGCCGACTTCAACGTGGCCTGGCCGTCGGCCGAAATCGCCGTGATGGGTGCCGAAGGCGCGGTTCAGTTTCTGGGCAAGCCGAGGGCCGGGCAGGCAAAGGTCAACCGGGAGACTTTGATCGTCGAATACCGCGAGCAGTTCGCCAATCCCTATCAGGCGGCGGAGCGTGGCTACATCGACGATGTCATCGAGCCACGACACACCCGGTCCGCGCTGATCTCAGCCCTGCGGATGGCGCGGACCAAGCAGGTGCCGGCGCCCCGGCGTCGTCACGGCAACATTCCTCTGTGAGCGGGTGCGGCTACTTCGGCCTTTCTCCCGGCCCGGCAATCTGGGATGGACACCTAGACTGAGGGCGACGAGGCGGCGGCCGGTCGCGCCGGCCTACGGGAGGTGCCGGTGAAGCTACTTGAGCATCAAGCCAAGCAGCGGTTGCGAAGCATTGGGATCGAATGCCCAATGGGTCGGGTCGCCCGGTCCCCGCAGGAAGCGGAGAAGGCGGCCCAGGAGCTGGGCCCGGTGGTGATCAAGGCTCAGGTGCCGATCGGGGGGAGAGGCAAAGCGGGTGGCGTCAAGCTGGCGAAGACTCCGGCCGAGGCCCACGAGGCCGCCTCCGCGATCCTCGGGATGGAGATCCACGGCTACAGCGTTCCCTCGGTCCTTTGCGAAGAAGCGCTGCAGATCGCCAAGGAGATTTACCTAGGGGTGACCGTGGACCGGGACCGCCGTTCCATTGTGGTCATCCTCTCCTTTGCCGGGGGGATGGAGATCGAAGAGGTCGCCGAGAACTCCCCGGAGAAGATCGCCAAGCTCTGGCCGGATCCCTTCGTGGGACCCCAGCCGTTCGAAATCAGGGAGCTGACCCTGCGGGCGCTCGAGGCTGTCGGCGGGGACGACAGCCTGCCCAAGGGACGCTACCTAGCCGAGCTGGTGCCGGTGGTCCAGCGGCTCTTCCAGCTTTCGCANNTCGCCGGTGACGCCAAGATCGAGATTGATCAGAATGCGGAGTTCCGTCATCACGATCTGGTGCGCCAGTTGGGCCCCGACGCATCGGCCGTCACCAGTGGCGAAGACCCTCTCGAGGTCGAGGCTCGGCGCCGAGCGCTCACCTATGTGCACCTCGGCGGGAGCGTCGGGATTATCGGGAACGGCGCGGGTCTGGTCATGAACACCCTGGACCTGGTCAAGCAGCAAGGCGGCTCGGCGGCCAACTTTCTGGACATCGGCGGCGGGGCGAAGGCGGAGGTGGTCAAGCAAGCGCTGGAGATGCTGCTGCTAGACCCTGCCGTCAAGGGGGTCCTGGTCAACATCTTCGGCGGGATCACCAGGGGCGACGAGGTGGCCCGGGGCCTGATCGATGCTCGCGACGAATTGGGCATGAAGCTGCCGCTGGTGGTCCGGATGACCGGGACCAGGGAAGAGGAGGGGCGCAAGCTGCTGGAGGAGGCCGGGATCACCCCGGCGGTGTCGGCCACGGAGGCGGCCCGCAAGATCGTGGAGCTCGTCGGCGCCGCGGGAGCCAGCTGAATTGAGCATTCTCCTCAACCGCAACTCCAAGGTTTTGGTTCAGGGCATGACTGGCAGCGAGGGCTCATTCCACACGCAGGAGATGCTGGACTTCGGCACCCAGGTGGTGGCGGGCGTTTCGCCCGGCAAGGGGGGTAGCCGGCACCTGGGCCTGCCCGTCTTCGACACGGTCGCCGAGGCGGTCGACGCCAGCCGCCAGCTGCTTATGCCTCCTCAGATCCGTTTCCCAGATGAGCTCGAGTCGCTGGTGGAGTGGGTCGGGGCCGCGTGGGACAGCGGGGAACATGAGCAGGCGGCGTACAAGCTGGCTGAGGCGCTGGAGCTGGCGGAGCGTCTGGGCTACGCCTGAGGGTCCCGGCCCATTGCTTCTCTTGCGCCATAATGACGCCAGTTTGTCGGCGGTGGTGTGGAGGTCGTCAGCCGCGGCGGCCCGAGAAAGGGCTACGAGAAAGGCGGGCCGGTCGCTCCTAATTAGACGGTTCCGCGCTCGCCTGCCCTATGGACTTCCTACTCTCGGTGGCGAACTGGCCGTCAGTGGNNGGCAAATTTCGCTGGCTGCCAACACCGCGGGAACGACGGAACGAAAAGTCTGGGCGGGCCGAGGGCACTGACACTACTCCGCTCGAACGTGCTGAGCTGGTGGACCATCGATCATCGCCAAGCCATTGAGCTGCCCGTTCGTAGTCAACACCAGCTCTGAGGGCATGAACTACCGTCATGGAGAACCTATACTATGACGCATGAGCAATGGCGAGGCAGTTCCGCAGCGAGCAGCGATCTATTGCAGGATCAGCGACGACCGAGAGGGTAGAGGGCTCGGTATAGCCCGCCAGGAGCGGGAGCTTCGGGAGGTGTGCAGCGCCAAAGGGCTCGAAGTCGTCAAAGTTTTCAGCGACAACGACATCTCAGCCAGCAGGTACTCCAAGAAGGCCCGTCCGCGCTACCAGGCGCTCCTAGAAGCCATCAAGGGCGGGCAAGTCGATGTCGTAGTCGTATGGGACCTCGACCGGCTCTGTCGCCGTCCCATCGAACAGGAGGCTTTCTACGACATCGCTGACGCGGCTAACGTCCTTCGCCTAGTGACCCGAGGGGAGGACTTCAACCTCCGTGAGTCGCTAGTCCTGCCTCGAGTGAAAGCCGCCATCGCCGCCGAGGAGTCGCGAAAGCTTTCTAGCCGCATCCGCTCCAAGCACGCCGAACTGTTGGAGCAGGGAGCACCGAGCGGCGGGGCCCGTCGGTTCGGGCTGACCAACGTAAAGCGGGCGCCTGATGGCCACACCTATCTCGAAGAGGAACCCGAGGAGGCCGACGCCATCCGGGAGGCAGCACGCGACATCATCGCCGGGACCTCGGTCAGAGCTATCTGTCGTCGCTGGGAGGCCAAGGGCTTGCGCGGGACACGCGGGGCTCGGTTCTCGCCGCACGTCGTTGCCAACATAATGACCGCGGAGTGGGTGGTGGGCCGGAGGGCAGGCAAGCCCGCACAGTGGCCGGCGATCCTCGACGAGGAGACATGGCGGCTGGTTGGAGCGCTCATCAGGAGCAGGGCGACGGGCCGGAGCTACCCTCGGGCACTGTTCAGCGGTATAGCCACTTGCGCGCTGTGCGGGCACTCCCTGTCGTCGCGACCCAGGGCCGGCGGAAAGCCGGCGTACATCTGTGGTAGCGACTTGGGCGGCTGCGGCAAGATCCGGGTCATGGCGGCGGACTTCGAGCAGGACGTTCTGGAGCGGCTGTTCACGCGTATAGACCCTGAGCAGCTCCGCGATCAGCAACCAGCCGATGACGAGACTGCCAAGGCGATGGGGAGTTCGCACGGTT
>PKXR01000070.1 GCA_003133485.1 Candidatus Dormiibacterota bacterium | reverse complement strand
AGTCAGTCCTGGCAGAGCTCAATGTGCAGAGGGAGAACGACGGACTGGCGCTGTACGCCAATTGCCGGAACGCAGCGGCCGGCAGTCTGCGCCAGCTGGACTGGCAGATCACCGCTAGCCGGCACTTGGAGGCGTTCTTTTACGCCTGTGACCCCCACCCGCTGGACGTGACAGGACAGTTCCAGCTGCTGGCCTGGCTGGAGGGAGCGGGTTTCCCGGTCAATCTGCACCGCCAGCTGCTCCACAGCGAAGTCGAGATGGAGGAGTACCTCGAGCATTGGCGGCAGGCGCGCCACCAGCTCGCCTACGAGACCGACGGGGTAGTGCTCAAGGTGGATGAGCTAAGCGTCCAGCAAGAGCTGGGTGCGGACAGTCGTCGTCCTCGATGGGCGATCGCATTCAAGTTCCCGCCCGAAGAGAGAGAGACCAGCGTCACGGCCATTGAGGTCAGCATCGGCCGGACCGGCGTGGCGACCCCGGTGGCGATTCTGGAGCCAGTCCTAGTCGCCGGTTCCACGGTGGAACGAGCCACGCTTCACAACGAGGACCAAGTCAAGGCCAAGGATATCCGGGTGGGCGATCGCGTGGTCATCCGCAAAGCCGGCGAGGTGATCCCGGAGGTGGTGCGGGTGGTGAAGAAGCGCCGGCCCTCGAGCTCCAAGCCCTTCACGATGCCCAAGAAGTGCCCCAAGTGCGGGACCGCACTGATCCGCGAGCCCGGGGAGGCGGCGACGAGATGCCCCAACCCACTCTGCCCCGCCCAGCGCCTGCAACGCATCTTGCACTTTGTAAGTCGCGGAGCGCTGGACATCGACCGCTGTGGGCCGGCGGTTCTTGACGAGCTTCTGAGCCGTGATTTGATCGCGTCTCCGGCGGACCTGTTCCGACTGGAGCAAGAGCAGTTAGAGCAGCTACCCCTGTTCGGTAAGCGGTCGGCACGCCAGCTGATCGCTGCCATCAGTTCCCGTCGAACCCCGCCACTGGAAAGGTTTGTCTACGCCCTGGGGATCCGGCACGTGGGAGAGCGCACCGCGCGCCTCTTGGCTGAGCACTTCGGCAGTCTCGATTCCCTGTGCCACGCCGATGTCGCCAGCATCACGGCGGTCGCTGGCATCGGCCCCATCATCGGGGAGCAGGTGGCGCAGTTCTTCACGAGTCCCGGCGGGATCGAGCTTTTGGACCGACTCCGGGAGGTGGGAGTAACCCCTCAGGGAGCGGCGGGTTCAGATGGACCCTGGCGCGGCAAGACCTTTGTCTTGACCGGCACCTTGAGCCGATGGACGCGAGCTGCCGCCGAGCAGGCGATTCGCGAGCTGGGAGGCACCAATGCCAGCAGCGTCTCAAGAAAGACCTCCGCTGTGGTCGCGGGGGAGTCGGCCGGCTCCAAGCAGCAGGCAGCTGAGAGGCTGGGGGTCCGGGTTCTCACCGAGGACCAGTTCGCGGAGTGGCTGGCTGACCCGGACAAGGAGCCGACACCCTGAAGGACGGTCGGTCCTCGCCGCCCGCTCAGGTCGAATTACTGCATCTTTTCGACTCCGCCCCGCAGTAGGCGGACCGCCAGTTCGGCTGCCTTGAGTGCGTCGATCTGGGGCGTCTCGAGCGAGGCGGCAGCCTCCCGGCAAGCGGCTATCGCTACCTCCAACTGCTCCAGGGCCAGCGCGAGGTCGTACCGCTCGACCGTTTCGACGAGCTGATCCGGTTCGATCTCCAGATCCACCGCGATCCCGCGCATGAGAGCCGCCCATCGATCTCGCGCCTCCTCCAGCTTCCGTGCCGACTGCTCGAGGCTGGTCTGGGCCTTGACGCTCGCCCGGCGGGCCCCTGGGATGGGACGGCTGCGGTTGACTGCGGCGGCCCCACGCTGGCCGGCCACGTCGAGGAGGCGGCGGGCCTTGCGGGCAGCCGCGAAAGCCTCCGCCGCGGCCTCAAGCGCCGCCGGTTGGGGGTCGACCGGGTCGCCGACGTTGTCAGTCATGGTGCGCACTCCTGGGGGCGCTAATCAGCCGCTCTTATAATCCAGGCTCTGTGGCGGAAGAGCGAGCGAATGCACTCCAAGCGGGCTCGATAGCCCCCTCCGAAGTCGCCCACGTCAGCAGCCTGGCGCGCCTCGGCCTGACTCCCTCCGAGCTGGAGAAGCTGGCGGCCCAACTTGAGGTGATCGTGGCCGCGGTCGGCAAGCTCTCCTTGGCCGACACGTCTTCGGTGGAAGCGACCGCCCAGGTGGGCGGGCTGCGCAATGTGACCCGGGCCGACGTAGTTGCCCCCGGCCTGAGCGCGGAGGAGGCCCTGGCCAATGCCAGAGTCAAAGCGGCGGGATTCCTCCGGGTTCCGGCGATCCAGTGAGTCTGCTCGAGGAGCCAATTAGGGCCCTGAGCCGGCGCCTTCGCGAACGGGAAGTCTCGGCGGTCGAGCTGGCCCAGGAGGCCCTGGCCCGGGCACAGAAGCTTGACTCTGCCCTCGGCGCCTTCCTGCGGACCACTGAGGAACTGGCGCTGGAGGCCGCCACGGCCGCGGACCGCAGGCTCCAGGAGGATCCCGAGGGCGCTCCCATTCTCTGCGGAATCCCGGTCGCCTACAAGGATGTGGTCTGCACCAAGGGGGTCGAGACCACTGCCGGCAGCCAGATCCTGAAGGGGTTCGTGCCGCCGTACAGCGCCACGGTGGTGGATCGCCTCTCCGCACTGGGGGTCGTCCCGGTCGGCAAGCTCAACTGCGACGAGTTTGCGATGGGCAGCTCCTGCGAGAACTCGGCCTTGGGCGTCACGCGCAATCCCTACGATTTGGGCCGCGTCCCCGGCGGATCGAGCGGCGGCTCTGCCGCGGCGGTCGCCGCGTACGAGGCCGCAATTGGATTGGGAAGTGACACCGGCGGTTCGATTCGGGAGCCGGCCGCATTCTGCAACTTGGTGGGATTCAAGCCGACCTACGGCCGCGTCTCGCGTTACGG
>PKXR01000247.1 GCA_003133485.1 Candidatus Dormiibacterota bacterium | reverse complement strand
CGGGTGGGATCGAAGCCCGGCCGCGCTCGGAGCGCCCGCACGAACGTTTCCTGAACCGCTTCCTCGGCCAAGGACTCATCTCCTAGAGACCGCCGAGCGAAGCCCAGCAGCTCGCCCCGGTGGGTGAGAAAGGCGATGCCCAGTTGCTCGTGGTCCAGAGTCTCGCCATCGCTGGAGGGGGGATCCTGGTTGGAGTCCAGATTGAGCCCTAGGCCGCTGGTCACGGAGCCACTGTAGGCACTGCTAATCATCCCCGCGCAGGCGTCCTTCCGTGGNNTGTACGGCCCAGAGGCCGCCTGGTGTCCGCTCAATAGCCGTTGCCGCTCGCGCTCGGGCTAGGGGAGCTGGCCGCCGTTGCTGACTTTAGCGGAGTTCCGGTTGACCGCAGGACGTACCAAGTACCGCCAAAGCTCTTCAGACCTTCGCCGTTGGCCTGGTTGGCAGCGCTATCGCCAGAGAACGTGTACAGAGGCCAGCCGTTGTAGGTGACCACCGTCCCGGTCGCCCCGGGCTCGGTACTCAGCATTGACGACTGGGCCCCGGCGCCGGCCTTGCCGGCGGTCACGCCGGAGGGAAGGTCCGCTTCGAACCAGAACTGGGTGCAGCCGTTGGCGACCGTACAGGTCAGAGTGCCGCCGGTCTCCGAGCTGAGGGTGTAGAGAGTCCGGCCGTTCGCGTTGACCAGGACCTTGCCGAAGCCGGCCACAGTGGCGGTCTTGATGGTCACCCCGGTCGTCTGGGTTGGCGCTGTCGTCGGCGCCGCGGAGGTGGAGCTTGACTTGGTCGGGGACGCAGTGGGCGAGGCTGAGGGGGTGCTCCCGCAGGCGGCGAGGGCCAGAGAAGCTGTCAGGGCTAGGCCTCCCACCACTAGAGTGCGGATGACCCAGCGTGGCGAGCGGTGGCTGCGAAACTTCACAGACTCAGTCCTCCTCCGGCCCCGAGGGGACCCGGTTGAACGCGATTGCCGGTGTATTTGCGAGCTGGGGCTCGCTCCACCTCAATATCGGCGAGGCCGCACGGATTCCCTGCAGTGCTACCCAATCTTCCGGACAGCGGCTCGAATTGGCCCTCGAGGCGCCGGCGAGCCGGGTCCCCGCCCGGGAGGTGTCTGGTTGCACGCGTGGGATACGAGCGCGACTCCCGAAACGTTCAATTCGACAAAATTGTGTCGTGTAACTGCGAGGCGTCAGGACCGCTAAAGGGATCAGACGGTGGCGAGGTCTGTGGGAAGGCGGACCCCCGCCGTCGCGGCTGGCGGTTTCAGCGGTTCGACAGGAGGTTTCGGGATGATCGTGTTCGGCGTCGTGCTACTCATCGTCGGTTTTGTGTTATCGATTTCCCTGCTCTCGACGATCGGCGTGATCCTGCTCCTGATCGGACTCGCGCTTTGGGTCTTGGGCAGTGTCGGTCATGCGGTCGGGGGCCGGCGCCACTACTTCTGACGCGATCCCCCGAGGGCGAGATCACTTCGTTCGGTTACGGTCCCCGGTCCGGTCGGTCGGCTTGGGGAACCCCTGGAGCCTGGGCAGGCTCTGGCCGCCTAAGAGCACCGGCCGGAATAGATCGCCACGGAGTCGCACCCGCTCGATGACCGTTCGCAGAGTGAGGTGGCGAGGATCGATCTGGTCCAGCTCTTCCCAATTGATGGGGGTCGAAACCGGAGCGCCTGGGGCGGCCCGCGGAGAGTAGACGGCGGCCAGAGTCTTGCCGACCACATTCTGGGTGTAGTCGATCCGGAGCAGACCCTGTCGAGCTCCGACCGCCCAGGTCTCGGAGACCAGCTGGGGCACCGACTGGGCGACCTGGTGGGTGAGTTCGCCCACCCACTCCCGGACCTGATCCTGGTCGGAGCGGCGGCGCAGAGGCACGTAGATGTGCAGCCCCGACTGGCCGGTGGTCTTCAGCCAGCCACGTAGCTTGATGTGGTCGAGCTGGGACTTGATCAGATGGGCCACCTCGACCGCCTCCGCGAACCCGGCGTCGGAGCCTGGGTCCAGGTCGAAGACCGCCCAGTCCGGATAAGTCGGACGGTCCCGGCGCGAGTGCCAGGGATGGATCTCGATCGCTCCCTGGTTGGCGAGCCAGACCAACGCCGCCGGTTCTTGGATCAAAGGGCACACGGTCGGAGTGCCGGGCCGGGCCCTCCAGCGGGGAATCCAGCGGGGTGCCGTTTCGGGCGCGACCCGCCGCCAGAAACGCTTGCCGGTGATCCCGTCGGGGAATACTTGGGTGACGACCGCCCGGTCCCGGAGGTGGGGGAGGAGATAGGCGGAGATGCGCAGGTAGTACTCGATAAGCTCCCGTTTGGTGATCCCGTCCGCGGGCCAGAGCTGTTTGTCCAGGTGAGTTAGCGCGAGCGCCCGAGAACCCACTTGCAGCGGTCCGCCCTTCACGGGTAGATCGGCTAATGCACCGAGGGCCTCAGTGATCTCCGGTGCCGTGGGCTGGTCGCCCGTGGCGCCCCCTCCGCGATCCGAGATTGTCGCTTCGGCTCAGCCCATGGCGCCCGGCTCCGCCGGAGCCTGGACGAGGCTCTGGAGCAAGCCAGGGTAACGATCATCCAGGTCGTGGCGCCGCAACGAGGTGAGCTTGCGGGTCCCGTCGCACCGCTGCTCGATCACGCCAGCCTCCCGCAGCACGCGCAGGTGGTGGCTCAAGGTGGACTTGGTCACCGGCACCCGGAAGTTGCCACACGAGATCGGCTGGTCGGAGCCGGCCAGGGCCCGCAACAGCTCCATTCGAACGGGATCGGCCAGCGCCTGGAGCAGGGTGGTGATTCCGGCGACCGGGGGCGCGGTCTCTTCGAGGTCGCTGTGGTCGAGCGCCGCGGTTATGGTCATTGTTTGACAGTCATCAAACTAGCCTGGTACGACAGCCATCAAACAATACCACCTGGGAGGTGCTCTATGGGGTTGCTGGCTACGAGTCGGCGCGCGGCTGTTGGGAAGCAGGACCAGGGCGCGGCAGCTGCCGTTGACCCGAATGCGGCGAACCGGCGGCGCTGGTTCGCTTTGGTCGTGCTCTGCGTCGGGCAGTTGATGATCGTCCTGGATGCCACGGTGGTCAACGTAGCCCTGCCGGTGCTGCAGCGAGACCTCCACTTCTCGCAGTCCTCGGTGGCCTGGGTCATCGACGCTTACCTCATCACCTTTGGCGGCCTGCTGCTGCTGGCGGGTCGGCTCGGCGACCTGCTCGGACGCAAGCGGGTCTTCATCTTTGGGGTAGGGCTGTTCACCATCAGCTCGGTGCTCTGCGGGCTGGCCGGTGACCAAGCGCTGCTGATCAGCGCCCGATTTCTGCAGGGCGCCGGGGCTGCCGTCATGGCCTCCATGGTGCTTAGCATCCTGGTCACCCTTTTCCCCGAGCCCCGGCAGCGGGTGGCCGCGATGAGCGTGTATGCCTTCGTGGCGTCGGCTGGAGGCTCGGTGGGGCTGCTAGTGGGCGGAGTGCTCACCCAGGCGGTGAGTTGGCACTGGATCTTCTTCATCAACTTGCCTATCGGGCTGGCGGTACTGGTGTTGGGCTCGATTGTCATCCCGGGCCGCCCGGGCCTCGGACTGCACCACGGCGTCGACGTCTTGGGGGCGATCTTGGTCACCGCGGCTCCCTCCCTAGCGGTGTCGGCGCTGGTGAGCGCCGGCCAGAACGGTTGGGGAGCTGAGCTAACGCTGGGCCTGGCGGGGCTAACCGCTCTGGCGGCCGTGACCTTCGTGGTGGTCGAGTCCAAGGTGCGCAATCCGCTGGTCCCGCTGCGAATCTACCGTTCCCGCGCTCGGACCGGAGCCCAGCTGGCTCGGCTGCTCTTCCCGGTGGGCCTGTTTGGCACCTACTTCCTCGGCTCCCTGTACCTGCAGCGGGTCTTGGGTTACGGAGCGGTGGAGACCGGTCTGGCCTTCCTGCCCTCCAACCTGGCGGTGGCGGTGTTCTCACTGGTTATCAGCAAGCGGGTGGTGGCCAGGTTTGGAGCCCGCGCCTCGGTGCTGACCGGACTGCTCTTGGTGGCGGGGGCGCTGCTATTGCTGGCGCAAGCGCCCGAGCACGCCAACTACGCGCTCAATATCCTGCCGGCCCTGCTGCTCCTCGGCACCGGATCAGGGCTCTTCTTCATGCCGAGCATCTCCCTGGCGATGTCCGGCACCAAACCCGAGGACGCCGGCCTGGCCTCGGGGCTAGCCAACGTCACCCTCCAGGTAGGGGCGGCTCTGGGGATCGCTTTGGTGGCGGGAGTTTCCAGCTCGACCACCAACCGTCTGCTCGCGGACGGGAGCAGTCCCGGGGCAGCCTTAACCGCCGGCTACCATGTCGGATTCCTGGTGGCCGCGGCGGGAGTAGCTGGCGCCGTCCTGCTCGCGGGGACTTTGCTGCGGCGACCCGCCGCGGCCCAGCCCGCGTGGGTCCCAGTGCCGGTTGCTCCGACAATCGCCAAGGTCCACTCAACTGGCCCCGCACCCAGCTGGCCGGCGATGGACTCTGACGGCAAGTCCGAGCTGGTGGTCATCGCCGGGGCCGCCGAGCCCAGCCGTGAGGAAGCGGGGATCGCCTGACCGGCGGAGCCCTCGGGCGAGCTAGCAATCCTTGACATTTCTGGCTTGAGTGAGCGAGCCGGCCCGTCTTCTTGGCGGTCACCCTAATCGGAAGAGGCAGCATCTCGTCTTTGACGCCTGACCCTTCGGTAGATACCGTCTTGCCCGACAGGGCGACCGGCGCCCAAGCAAACGTGAAGATTCGAATGAGGAAGGGGAATTGACAGACGAGACACCATTGAGTGGCGTGCCAGCTCCGGAGCAGCCTACTTCGGCCGATGCGGGCTGGGCTCCGGCGACAGGGGGTTCGTCCGGACCGACCCTGCCACCCGCTGGAGGGTCCGTCTTCGCCGCTCCGGTGATCGCTACCCATGCCACCGGATTGCAACTGGCGGGATTCTGGATCCGGTTCGCCGGACTGCTAGTGGACGGCATTCTGTTCTACGTCGTCAACGTCATCCTGTCCACAATCTTCCTGTCGACCACGACCACCACCGTAGACGGAATCGCCATCTCGACCCGCACTGGTCCAGTTGCCCTTATCGAAGTCATTCTCATCGCCTTGGAACTTGGATACGTCACCTATTTCTGGACTACCACGGGCGCCACCTTGGGTCAGACGCTGGTCGGTATCAAGGTGGTGGATGCGACTACTGGGGAGATCCTCAAGNNTCAAGCCTTCCCAGGCGGTAATCAGATACGTCGGCATGATCATCTCCGGGATCCCGCTCCTGCTCGGCTACATCTGGGCTGCCTTCGACCCCAAGAAGCAGGGCTGGATGGACAAGATCGCCAATACCCAGGTAGTCAAGGCCAGGTAGCGGACAACGCCACCCGGTGTACCGGGACGGCGGAGGCTGGAGTTAGGTACGCCACCCCCAAGCTGAGGGAGTCCGCGGTGGTCGCTCATCCTCGGGGCGGGAACTCCCGAGGCTCTGATGGCCAATGGGCCCATGGGAGCTCCGCGCGTGACCTGAATCGGGCCTGAGTTCAAAGCTGGGTGGACTCCAAACTGACCCACTACCGGCTCCCCTCGAAACCGATCCGAAAGTCGCGGGTCACTACACTGACCGAGGTTGTGGCCCGGGGGCGGAATCTGGAGGAGGGCGAGTGCCCAGTCCGCGCGGCGCTAGCTTCAATTAGCCCGATAACCCGGCTGGCAAGCTGGCCCGGGTGATCATTCAGTCGAGGGGCGGGCCCCAAACCGATCTGCCGCTCGAGCGCCCGGTGCTGGAGTAGCTCCACAGTGCACCAGCTCCAACTTCTGCTGCGGGCCCTTAGGTGGCGGGCTAGCGCCACCGTCGCCGTGCTGCTGGTCGCCACAGCCGCCGTCGTGGCGGCGACCTCCGGACCGTTTTACTACACCGCGGTCGCCAGCAACGTCCTCCATGCCGCCTTAGTCGGTGCGACCGCTAGCGCCGAGGGCATCACCGACATTCCCAGCCCCGCCCTCGGTGCCATTCCGTCGCGGGCCAAGGTGCTGATCCCCTTGGCCCGTCGTTATCAGCTGGGTCGCTGGTACGAGCCGGCCATTGTGACCCTGGACGCCGGGGTCACGGTTCCACCCAATGCCGAGGGGCACTCCTANNGCGCCCACCTGCGATTTGTCTCTGGACATTGCCCGATCGCTGCCGACCAAGTGGCCATCACCGTGCGCTCATCGGACGTGCTGCAGGCCCACCTGGGGAGCCAGGTGGCGGTGCTATCGCACAACGTACCGACCCCGATTACGGTGACCGTGGTGGGCATCGTCAAGGTGGGGACCGCGCGGGCTCCCTACTGGATGGGCGACAACTATTTCGACTACGCGGGCCTGCCGAAAACGGCCTCCGCCATCAGCCAGTTCTTGAACCGCCGGGCCCCGTCGTTTCAGTCACAGCTCCCAGTGCTCGACTCGTTCTTCACCGTCCCGGCGACGGTGAATGAGCTTCCCTTATCCGCTCTGGTCCAATTTCGGCTGCGGGTCAACACCGTCGGGTTGAGTGACGTCCACCAGCTGCTGCAGGCCGGGAAGGCGTTTGCCTATACCGCCAACACCCAGTACATCGACCCCGCCTTGACCCAGCTCTACTCCGAACTCTCGGCCGTTGACCAGCAGGACAACTTGATGTTGGCCATCGTCGTGGTGGTGTCCCTGGAGTTGGTGCTCCTCACCCTGTTTATCCTCTTCGGCCTGGTGGCCCGGACCGTCGAAGCGCGGCAGCGCGAGATCTCTCTCGCCAAGCTTCACGGGTTTCGGCGGCGGTCGGTTCTCGCCGTCGGCCTGCTCGAACCGCTAGTGATCCTGCTCGCGGCCATCCCCCTGGGAATCCTCCTCGGTTGGCTCGCAATTCGCCTCGCGTCGACTTTGATTTTGAGCAGTGCCCCAGTCTTGTTCTCGCCCCTGGTCATCTATGCGGCGCTCGCCGCCTTTGGGGGAGGTCTGATGGCCACTCTCTTCGGGGCCTGGCGGATCCTCCGGCGTCCCCTATCCGAGGAATTGACAGGCTCCGAAGCCCAGCTCTCGGGCGCCACCCGGGCGGCCCTCGAGGCAATGGTGGTAGTGCTGGCGATCGGCGCTATGGTCGAACTTCGGGTGTCAGGGGTTCTGAGCGGAGGCGAACCTAACCCGCTGGCCCTGTTCGCGCCAGCCTTGATCGCAGTCGCGATCGGAGTGCTGGGGGTTCGGTTGGTACCCGTGCTTTGCGCAGCAGCGATCCGGTGGACCCAGGACACCACCCACCTGGCGGNNCCCGCCGGCCTGCCAACCTGCGTCAGATCCTGGTGTTGGCTCTCGCCACTGGGCTCGCATCGTTTGCGGTCGTCGGGTGGGCGGTGGCAGCGAACAATCGAGTAACGCGTGCCGAGTTCGAGATCGGCGCAGCCACGGTGCTCCAGGTGAAAGTGCCGGCTTCAGTTAACTTGACCAACGCCGTCAGACAGGCAGACCCGTCTGGCAAGTACGCGATGGCCGCCGAGGAGTCGATCACCCCCAGTGAGGCGCTGCTGGCCGTCGACACCCCCCGGCTGAGTCGTGTCGGGTACTGGCAGAGCTCGGTCAGCGGCACCAGCCTACGGCAGCTCGTCCGTTGGCTGCAGCCCAAATTGTCCCCCGAGATGGTCATGCAGGGTCGTCAGGTCCGGCTGACCGTCAACCTCGCCGAGCCGCTGGACCCGGAGCCGGATCTCCAGTTCACCCTCGTAGATCCGGGCGGTAATCCCACTTTGGTCGACTTTGGGTTTCTCCGGCCCGGAACGCACACTTATGTAGGTTCGCTGCCAAGGAACTGCACCGGTGGTTGCCGGGTGTCGGAGCTCGCCCCGGTGTGGGAGGCCAATCCCGGCGGTCCCCAGAACGTGAAGTACACCCTCGTCCTCTCGGCACTTCAGACCAGGGCCAACTCACACGCCTCTTGGCGCACCGAATTCGGGGGATTCTCCCGGCCGGGGTATTGGCAAACCGCCTTTCCAGGCGCCTCTGCAACGGCCAGCCCGAACGGCAAGCTGGTGGCGAATTTCAATTCCTCGGCAACCGAGTTGTTGGTGCCAGGGCTCACCCCCGGGAAGCTACCGCTCACCCTGCCTGGGGTCACCACGAGTGCCGATCAGGCCAGCAACCCCGTCTATGCGTCAGCCGAGGACTTCGACGGCAGCTACCTCACCCTCAACCTGACCAGGGAATCACTGGCCTTGCCTCGACTCGGCGAGTTTGGCATTCTCGTGAACCTGCCCACGGCGGTCCGGGCGGAGAACGGCCCTCCCTTTGACACCTTCGACCAGGTTTGGTTGGCGCCGCACACCCCACCCCAAGTGATCAGGCGCCTGCGCCAAGAAGGCCTCAAGATCAAGTCCTCGCAGACTCCAGCACCGTTGCTTTACCGGTTCAACCATGGCGGGCTCGCCTTCG
>PKXR01000154.1 GCA_003133485.1 Candidatus Dormiibacterota bacterium | reverse complement strand
CGCTGGGGCGACTCCAACATCAGCATCATCAACGACCCCGCCATCCGATACACCCGCCCCGACCGGCTGACTCAGTCGCCGGGACACTGGGAGCGGATCTGGGCGCTGGCCAACCGCACCGGGATTCTGCTCCGGGTCGGAGTGCGGGTGGAGGACCCCCGCCCAGAGACGGTGATCCTGGTCGGCGGAACCACCCACCTGCTGTCAACCGTCCCCCCCTGGATCGAGCGCCGCCTCTCCGGCCAGTCCACCCCGGCTACGCCTGCGTCCGGCCTGGTCGAGCGGTTGGCATACCAGCAGCAGCTGCTGCTGGCCCTGGACACCTACGTCGAGCAGCACGTGATCACCTACCCCAACTTCATGGTGCCGAGCCGGTACTGAGGCTGGGGTCTGGCCGTCAGGCTCATAATCTGGCCATGGCCTATGAGGCGATTGTCCCCGTGCAGCCTGGCGTCGCCACCCGGCATCAGCCGGAGTACCACGCTGACTACCTGACCTTCAGCCGCAGCTACACCGTCGATGTCACCTACCGCTGTTTCCGGCGCTGCGGCTACTGCGAGTACCGAAAGGAGGACGGCGGGCTGATCAGCTGGGCCGAGGTGGACCACCACCTTGAGGAGGCCAGCCGGCTGCACTGCCGCGAGGTCCTGATCATGGCGGGCGAACAGCCCTGGCGACTCCCGGACCTGGGGCTCGCCGACGAGGACGCCTTCATCGATCTGGTTGAGGAGATCTGCCGACGGTCGATGCGGCGGGGCCTGCTCCCCCACACCAACGTGGGCCTGCTCTCCCGGGCTAGCCTGGCCCGGCTGCAGCCCTGGAATGCCTCCATGGGTCTCATGCTTGAGACCGGGACCGACCAGATCCGGGCCCACGCGATGGGTAGTGGCAAGCGCCATGAGGAGCGGCTCGCCCACCTGGATGCGGCCGGCGAACTGGGAATCCCCTTCACCACCGGGATCCTGGTCGGGATCGGGGAGACGGAGCAGGACCGGCGCCGCGCCCTGGAGCTGATCCGGGACAGCCACGAGCGGCACCACCACATCCAAGAAGTCATCGTCCAGAACTTCATCCCCAAGCCCAACACCCCGATGGCCGACCATCCGGCCCCGGACCCGGAGACGGTTCGGGCAGCGGTTGAGCTGGCCCGCGCGATCCTTCCCAGCGACGTCGCAGTCCAGGTCCCACCCAACCTCAATTTTCTGAACTGGCCCTCGCTGGTCCAGGCTGGGGCCACTGACCTGGGCGGCATCTCACTGGACGGGGACTCGGTCAGCCCTGAATTCGACTGGCCCAGCCAGGGGGATCTGGCGGCCAAGGCGATGACGCTGGGCTACCACCTGCAGGAGCGGCTGCCGGTGTACCAGGAGTCGCTCGCGGAGCTTCGGCCCGCCGCGGACCGGCTCCGCCAGGAGCTGGTTGGCGACACGGTCACCTACGTCGTCAATCGCAACGTCAACATCAGCAACGTCTGCGTGGGGAGCTGCTCCTTCTGCGGTTTCCGGCGGAGCTCGATCAACGCCAAGGGCGCCTACTTTCACGACCACGACACTGTCTTCGCCAAGATCGACGAGGCCGTGCGTCGGGGCGCCACCGAGATCTGCATGCAGTCGGGGCTCACCCCCGAACTGAACGTCGACTTCTATGACTCGCTCTTCCGGGAGATCAAGGAGCGGTGGCCCACGCTGCACCTGCACGCGCTTTCACCGGAAGAGATCAGGTACATCGCGGCGGAGTCAGGGAGATCGGTGGAGGATGTCCTGCGGCAGCTGAAGGACGCGGGCTTGGGCACATTGCCCGGCACCGCCGCCGAGATTCTGGTCGAGGAGGTGCGCCGCATCCTCTGCCCGGAGAAGCTGACCAGCTCGGAGTGGGTGGAGATCGTCAAGACCGCTCACCGGGTGGGGATCCCGACCACCTCCACCATCATGTACGGCCACATCGAGACCCCCTGGCATCGCCTCCAGCACCTGGAGGTGATCCGCAACCTGCAGCGAGAGACCGGGGGTATCAGTGAGTTCGTGCTGCTGCCCTTCCAGGTCCAAAACAACACCCTGGGCAAGTACTTCGGCATCCGCGAGCCGCTGACCTTGGAGGATTCCCTGCGGTTCACCGCCTTCTGTCGGCTCTACTTCGGCAGTGACATCCCCAACATCCAGACCAGCTGGGTCAAGCTCGGGGCCGACGGGGTGGCGGAGTCTCTGCGCTGGGGCGCCAACGACTTCGGGGGAACTCTGATGGAGGAGTCGATCACCCGGATGAGCGGTGCTGACCACGGCCAAAACCTCGACCCCGCCGAGATCGAGGCTGCGATCAGGGGCGCAGGCCGCACTCCGCGGGAGCGGGACACCCTCTACCGGCCGGTCACGGCGCGCCCACGCGACCTCGAGCCGGCCGTCGCCGCCACCGCCGCCATGGCTGGCTGAGCCTGACCCCCAGCGCGATTCCCGGCACCAGGAAGACCGCCTCAACCGCCCTGGTCAGAAGCTCGTTGGACCCCTGGGCCGGGATCAGCACCAAGGCCAGCACCACCGGGAACACATACCAGCGCCACGAGTAGCGGCTGGCCCGGATGCGCGGCCCGTAGAAGCAGCCGAAGGCGATCGCCAGGACCAGGCAGATCATGCTCAGCACGAGGTACCCGGCCAGGTACTGGATTAGGGCGGGCTGGTGAACCCCTAAGGCGGAACGAACGTAGAGCGCGGGGAGGTAGTCGGTGGCGTAGAAGGTAGCCAGGATCCAGGCCATGACATTCAGGCAGAAGCTGGATACCTGGACAGTGCGGTAGCGCCGTTCCTCCTTGGCCTGGGCCTCCTCCGGGGTGGTGGGACGGCGTGACTGGCGGGGGCTCACACCGTCAAGTTTCCTCTCTGGGACCTACCTTGGTGGGCGGACTAGAATCGAAGGTCGGTGAGTGTTCCTTGTCCCGCGATTCGCGCGAAATTCTCCCGCCTTAGTTGAAGCGCGCCCGCAGGGAGTGGACCCTGCCGGAGCCCGACGAGGACGGGAGCGACTCCGCCTTTGAGCGGGTGACCCGCACGCGAGGCAGCACCGTCGAGTTGGCGCGGGCCGCCGCCCAGGCCTCAGGCGANNTGATCGCGGTCTACGGGGACTACGACGCCGACGGGGTCACCGCCTGCGCCCTCCTGGTGCGGGCGTTCCGGGCGGCCGGGCACGAACCGCTTGCCTACATTCCCCAGCGGGAGAGCGAGGGCTACGGCCTCAATGCTGAGGCGCTGGTGGAGCTCCGCCGCCAGGGGGCCACGCTGGTAATCACGGTGGATTGCGGCACCACCGCCGTGGACGTCGTCAGAGATCGGCCGGAGGGGCTCAAGCTGATCATCACCGACCATCACCTGCCCCACGCCGAGGCCGGCACTGGCAACGCTGAACTGGCACCCGCCGACGCCCTGGTCAATCCCCAGCGGCCCGACGACCAATATCCGTTCAAGGGGCTGGCGGGGGTGGGGGTTGCCTACAAGCTGGTGCGGGCGCTGGAGGCGGCCCAGCTCGTGCCGAAGGGAACCGCCGAGGCTCAGCTGCCGCTGGTGGCACTGGGCACCGTGGCCGACATGATGCCCCTCCAGGACGAGAACCGCTGGCTCGTTCGCCAGGGACTTCGGGCCTGGCCCGAGCAGGCTCCTCAGGGCCTAGCTCAGCTGGCCAAGATCGCCGGAGTCGATGGAGCGCCGTCGAGCAGCGATCTGGGGTTCTCGCTAGCCCCCCGGATCAACGCCGCCGGCCGGATGGACGACGCCTGGCTGGCGCTCCGGTGCTGCCTTGCCGACGACCCCGAGGAGGCCAAGGAGGCGGCCGGCAAACTGGAGGCGCTCAACCAGACCCGTCGGTCCTCGCTGGCGCTGGCGCTGACGCTGGCTCGAGCTGCGGTCGAGGCGATGCCGGATGAGCTGCCGGTGATCGTGCTGGGGTCGTCCGAGATCAGTCCGGGGGTGGTTGGGCTGGTGGCGGGACGGCTGGCTGAGGAATACGGGCGCCCGGCATTCGTCTACAGCGAAACTGGTGACAAGTGGCGGGGCTCCGCCCGGGGGGTGCCCGGCCTGAATGTCGTGGAGGCGCTCCGGAGGTGCTCCGACCACCTCTTAAGCTATGGGGGGCATCTCTCCGCCGGGGGCTTTAGCTTGGTGCCGGGAGAGAAGGCAGCGGCTGAGTTCGAGGCGAAGCTGGCTGAGGCAGTCCACGAGCAGCTCGGTGACCGCCAGCCGCTCAGGGCCTTTCGGGTTGATGCCGAGGTGGGGCTGCGGGAATGTGGCCTAGGTCTCGCCGAAGAGCTCCTCCTGCTCCAACCCTGCGGCACCGGGAACCCCGCGGTCTTGCTCTGCGCCAGCGGCCTGACCGTAATCCGGACAGAGACCTTGGGGAAGTCCGGCGGCCACCTCAAGGTGATCCTCTCCGACGCCACCGGGAGTGCCGAGGCGATCAGCTTCAGCCGGCCCCATCTGGAGGCTCACCTTCCGGCCGGGCGTCAGATCGATGCGCTGTTCGAGCTGGAGGTGGACAACTGGCGGGGGCGCCGGAAGCCCCGGCTGCTGCTGCGGGACCTGCGGCCGACTCGGCGCTGAGCTCGGGGGCTTTGCCTGCCGCCGGGTTCTTACTATTGTTGGGGGGTGGGGTTCCTGGCCCCAGGGAAGCGGGAAGAACGGAGGGAAGCCTGATGGCGGGTCGGATGGTCGAATTCCCCAGCAACGGCAGCACGGCGACTGGATACCTCAGCGTACCGGCGGGAGGGCCCGGCCCCGGGCTGGTTGTGATCCAGGAGTGGTGGGGGCTGAACGACCAGATCAAGCGCACCGCGGATCGCCTGGCTGAAGCCGGATACGCCGTCTTAGTCCCGGACCTGTACCACGGCCGGGTGGTCGGCTTCCACGAGCCCGACGAAGCGGGCAAGGCGATGATGGCGCTTGATGAGGGCCGGGCCGCCCAGGAGCTGCGCGGGGCTGTCGACTATCTGCTCAGCTCTGGCGAAGCCAAGGGTGAGTACGTGGGGACGGTGGGCTACTGCATGGGTGGAGCGCTCGCGATCACCCTGGCGGCGAGCCACGATAAGGTCAGGGCGGTGGTCTGCTTTTATGGAGTTCCCAGCCCTGAGACCGACCTCAGCAAGATCGCGGGCGCCGTGCTTGGCCACTTCGGTGACCACGATGAGTATGCCTCGTCGGAAGCGGTCCGCAAGTTGACCGAGAGACTCAGCGCTGCCCAGGTCACCCACACCTTCCACACTTATCCCGGAGGGCACCACGCGTTCGCCAATGAGGACCGCCCCGAGGTCCACAACGCTGAGGCAGACAAGCTGTCCTGGGATCGCTCGCTAGAGTTCCTGCGTCAGAACCTGCAGCCGTGAGCGGGGACGCTCCAGCGGCCTAGAGCGTCCTTTAGCGCCTTGAAGAGTCCACGGCAGCCCAACGGCACCCTGCTAGGAGTCTGCGCCGCCGGCCTGACCTTGGGGGCGACGCTGCTGGTGCGGGTCACGACCGGGCTGCCTTCCCTCAGCGAGGTAATCGGGAACGGCATGGCCCTGCTCCTACCAGGAAGCGTCTTCGGCACCTTGATCGACACCCTCCAGGAAAGGGGGCGTCCCCTCCTTTTGTTCGGGACCTCGGTCCTGATCCTGATGGTCGGGGCGGCCCTGGGTCGCTGGCTGGCCGGCTGGAGCTGGATGGCGGTCGCGCCCTACCCCGCCGCGCCGGCGTTCCGGCGAGGCCGGGCCCTCATGCGGTGGCTGGTGCCCGCGCTCTGTCTTTGGGTGGTCACCCTGCCCCTAGTGGCGCTGGGGGAGGGGTCGCTGGCGGTCCCGGCCACCGCTTCCTCGCTAGTGGATTGGCTGCTGCTAACTGGTCTGGTGGAACTGCTGTTGGGGCTGCCCCAGCGGGGCGGCAGCCAACCAGGGAGCCTGGGACGAGCCCCCGACGGCACTTTGCCTCGCCGAACCTTTCTGGCCGGCACGGGAGGGCTCCTCGGGGTCATCAGCCTGGGGTACCTCGGGTTCAATGTCCTCAGCGCCGTCTCGCCCCCCGTGCCCCGGCTGAATCTGGGGAAGACGCCAGGCGGCCCGGCGGACCAGCTGCCGACTGGGCTGACCCCGACCTCCGACTTCTACGTCGTCTCCAAGGACCTTTTCGGACCGCCTTCGGTGGACTCCTCGACCTGGCGGCTCCAACTGGGCGGTCTCCACCCGTACTCGCTCGCCTACCGGGAGTTGCTCGCCGAGCCCCACTTGACGCAGACCCAGACCCTGGAGTGCATCTCCAACCCGATCGGCGGCACCTTGATCAGCACCGGGATTTGGCGGGGTGTCCAGCTGAGCCGACTGCTGCAGCGCGCGGGCGTGCCGGCCGGAACCCAGCAGGTCCTGTTCGACTGCGCCGATGGGTACACCGAGAGCCTGATTTTGGACCAGGCCATGGCGCCTAGCACCCTGCTCGCCGACCGACTGAATGGGGCACCTCTCACCGCCCTGCACGGGTTCCCGGCCCGAGTCCTGGTGGTCGACCACTACGGCATGAAGAACCCGAAATGGGTCACCGGCATCACCTTCTCAGCCAAGCCCTACCTGGGCTATTGGGAACAGCAAGGCTGGAACGCCGGTGCCTACCCTCGGATCTTCTCCAGGTTCGACTTCCCCCCGGGGAACAGCTCCCTCAGCTCGGGCCGGGCCTACCTGCTGACCGGTGTCGCTTACGCCGGGACCCGGGGCATCTCCCGGGTGGAGATCAGCGTGGATGGGAGCGACAAGTGGTCCCCGGCAGACCTCAGGGTCCCGCTCTCTCCCTACACCTGGACCTTATGGAGCTTTCCCTGGAGACCCGCGTCCGGGTTCTACACACTCCGGGTGAGGGCTCGGGACGGCCTAGGTAACTATCAGCAGCCGGGTCAGGGGCAGACCTATCCAAATGGGGCGAGCGGCTACCAGCTGCTGACGGTGCTGGTGCGCTGATCCGGCTTAACCAGCTCCGTTGGCGGCGGGGCGGGCTCCGAAGAGAAGTGTGCCGATCCGCACCTGAGTGGTGCCCTCGGCGATCGCGGCCCGGAAGTCACCGCTCATGCCCATGCTCAGGGTCGGTAGCGGTTGGCCGCTTGTAAGGCGAAGCCGGACTAAGAGTTCGCGACAGGCTGAGAAGGCCCGCTCCGGGTTGCCGGGGTCCGCGACGGTCATGAGCCCTTCCACGCCAATTCCCTCTAGCTCCAAAAGCTGAGAGAACTCCTCCCGCAGGCGGCTCGGGGCGAATCCGGTCCGCTGCGGCAGTCCGGTGAGCTCGACCTCGCAGAGGACCTGGAGCTTCGGCTGGCCGGCCCTGGCGCTCGAAAGCCGGCGTGCCACCTCCAGGCTGTCGACGCTCTCGACCAGACGGAAGAGCTCCGCGGCGCGCCTGGCCTTGTTGCGCTGCAGGTGCCCGAGCAGGTGCCACCGCACCCTCGTCCCTTGGGAATCGCGGAGTACCCGGTCCTTGGCGGCGCACTCTTGGAGGTAGTTCTCTCCCAGCGTGGTGAGACCGAGGGTGGTGGCCTCCCGGGCCAGCTCTGGGGGATGGCCCTTGGTCACCGGGAGCAGAGCGACGCTACCCACTGGCCGACCTGACTCCTGCTCGGCCTGGCGGATCTCAGCCAGCACCGCTGCCAGCCGGTCCGTGAGCGTGGAGTCGGTCAGTGGAGGAGCGCCCGCCGGGTCCGCTTGGGAGGGGCCCCCTCCGGAGCGTCCGAGAGCAGATGGTCGATCTCATTGCGGACCTCTGAGACGTCCCGGAACGAGCGATACACCGACGCGAAGCGCACGTAGGCGACGTCGTCTAGCTTGCGCAGGTGCTCCATCACCAACTCCCCCACTTCGACACTGGGAAGCTCCGACTGTCCCCGGCCGCGCAGCTCCGCCTCAATCTCCTCGACCATCTGGGAGATCACGGTCGGGGAGATGTCCCGCTTCTTGCAGGCGTTCATCAGACCCTGGAACAGCTTGGCCCGGTCGAAGTCTTCGCGCCGGCCATCCTTCTTGACGATGTAGAAAGGGATCGACTCGATCCGTTCATAGGTGGTGAAGCGCTTGCCGCAGCTATTGCAGGCGCGGCGCCTCCGGATCGCCTCACCGGTCTCGGAGTCTCGGGAGTCGACTACTCGGAGGTCGTTGTGATTGCAGTATGGGCAGCGCAAGGATGCTCCAGTTCGGCCGTCGCAAGAACCCCGAAATATAGGGGTCGCAGAGTCATTGTATACCTCATCTTGTGCTACGGAACCAGCCTTGGCCCCGCTTGTGGCCCGCAGCGGGGAGGAGAACTGGAGGGATGGGGCCGTAGGCCGACTCAAACCCCAACCGGTGGGAGCCCCGTTCGGCGCCATCCGATTGGGGTTCGGCGGGGTCACGGAGTCTGGCCCTACAGGTTGACCCGGGTCATGTCCGAGTAGCGGTCCCCCTGCACCGCTCCCACCGGGAGCGCCTCGTCCAACTCCTGCAGGGTTTCTGGGTCCAATTCCAGCTCCACGGAGGCGGCGTTCTCCTCCAGATAGCGAATCCGCTTGGTGCCTGGAATGGGCACGATGTCCTGGCCCTGGTGGAGGACCCAGGCCAGGGCCAGCTGGGCCGGGGTCGCCCCCTTGGCCTCGGCGATCTCGCGAACCCGGCCGGCCAACTTCAAGTTGTGTTCCCGATTTTCCCCCATGAATCGGGGATATCGCTCCACTCGGAAGTCGCCCTCGCCAAGCTCCTCCAGTGAGGCGGGCTTGGCAGCCAGCAGTCCTCTGCCGAGGGGGCTGTAGGCGACGAACCCCACCCCCAGCTCTCGGAGGGTCGGCAGTAGCTCGCTCTCCGGCTCGCGGCTGAACAACGAAAACTCGGTCTGCAGGGCGCTGATGGGGTGAACTGCATGGGCGCGCCGTACCGTCTCCGCAGCTGCCTCAGAGAGGCCCAGGTACCGAACCTTCCCCTGGTCGACCAGCTCGGACATTGCGCCAACCGTCTCCTCGATGGGCACGTTGGTGTCCACCCGATGCTGGTAGTAGAGGTCGATGTAGTCGATTTGTAGCCGGGACAGTGAGGCGTCGCAGGCTTCGCGGACGTATTCTGGACGTCCGTTGATCCCCACCCAGGAGCCGTCCTCTCGGCGCTGGTTGCCGAACTTGGTGGCCACCACCACCTGGTCGCGACGGCCCTCGATGGCCCTGCCGACCAAGCGTTCATTGTGGAAGGGGCCGTACATGTCAGCGGTGTCGAGAAAGGCGATCCCCAGATCCAACGCTCGATGGATGGTGGCGAGCGACTCCTCATCGTTGGTGGGGCCGTAGAACTCCGACATGCCCATGCATCCCAGTCCGAGTTCCGTCACCACCAGGCCCTGACTGCCTAAGCTCCGCTGTTCCAAATCAGCCTCCTCGGTTCCGCGTACCACCCCGAAGCCCCAGTCTATCCCGGCACGGGTGAGCGGCCGACGCCCCGTCAGGGCGGGCTCTGGCCCGGCCATGGCGAAAATCGCACTTGCGCCGGGAGGGGGCCGACCGTGGACCAGATAGATAACTGGTCGGGGCCGATTTGGCGCGGCCGTCAACCGCTTCAAGTGGCCACATTTCAGGGGGTTTTCACTGCACGCAGCGGCGCGATCGGCGGCCCCGGTTGTCACCGGTGTCACCGTCGCGGTGACCGAACGGTCCTTATTTTCTGCGGACTAAACACCGCATTGACCACTGGTCCCTGGAGGTTCAACCGATGCATCGATGGCGGCCTGATTTTCCAGTTACCGACGGGACGCCAGCTTGCCATATTGGGTAGAAAAGCCATATTTATTACGGGATTACTGATGTTTGTTGTGGGCCTCACCGGTGACGGAGCGGCGCTCACGGGCAGCATGCTGGAGTGGGTGCATCTAAGTCTGAATCTTGGTGAACCGTCCGACTTCGCCACCGCCTCGCCGCTGCGCTCGAGCGAGGTCTCGTCAAGACAACTGGGTCGCACACAGAGGCTAATTCGATCCCGTCAGTGGCCGGGACGATCGTCGCGCCGCGGTGGCCCAACATCGCCGGCCTCAGCTGCCTCGCCGGGAGGCCCTATGCCGGGGCTTCTACCGAGCTAGGGTGACCGCAGTTAGGAGGCGGAGAGCACCCCGATGGGGCCAACTGACTCCGGTCCCACCGACTCCGCAGTACCCGTTCTTGTTCTTGTCCAGGTACTGCTGGTGATACTTCTCGGCGTAGTAGAAGGGACCCGCGACCACGATCTCGGTGGTGATCGAGCCCAAGCCGGCCGAAGTGAGGGCCTTCTGGTACTGCACCTTGGAGGCCTCAGCAGTCTGGCGCTGCTCCTCGCTGGTGAAGTAGATCGCCGATCGGTACTGGGATCCGACGTCATTTCCTTGGCGCATGCCCTGGGTGGGATCGTGGCTCTCCCAGAAGGTCTTGAGCAACTGCTGGTACGAGAGCTTGGCCGGGTCGAAGACCACCAGCACCACTTCGGCGTGGCCGGTCCGGCCGGAGCACACCTCTTCGTAGGTGGGATTGGGGGTCAGGCCCCCGCTGTAGCCGGCAGCTGTGGTGTAAACCCCGTCCAGCCGCCAGAAGTCTCGCTCCGCTCCCCAGAAGCAGCCCAGGCCCACCACGGCCCGCTCTAGGCCCTCCGGGAATGGTGGTTTGAGGTTGGTGCCGAGGACCGTGTGTACGGCGCTCATTTCCATTTGAGACGTGCGCCCGGGCAGGGTCCGGGAAACCGGCGACATCGTCGGCTTGGAGCTAAAGAAGTTCATCACCATCCCGCCTCTGCTGAATTGGACGTCAAACGGTACCATCGGGAGCGCATCGCTCCCTCATTAGCATGCCCAAATCAGGCGCTCCTTACTCCCAGCGGAACCAGAGGCCCGCGCCGAGCGCGGCCGCTGCCGTCCACCCGCCCAGCAGGGCGAGATTTCCGGCCGAGGGAGCTGCTCCCTCCAGGACGGCCCGAAGCGAAGAGCTTAGGGCGGTAGCCGGGAGAACATGGGCGAGCGGTTGGACGATGGAAGGGAGATGGCTGACGGGCAGCACCACCCCGCCGAGGATCAAGAAAAGGATGTAGAGCCCATTGGCGCCGCCCAGGGTGAGCTCCGCACGCACCGCACCGGCCAGCGTCAGTCCGAACCCGGCGAAGCCGACCGCCCCCACCAACAGGATCAGCACCGCCAGCCCGAGCGATCCGTGGGTGGACCATCCGAGACCGAAGTGGGCGATCGCCACCAGCAGCACTACCTGGACCACCTCCACGACCAGCACCGTGGCCGCCTTGGCCGCCGCCAGCGCGCTGCGGGGCAGCGGGGACCCGCCGAGCCGCTTGAGGACCCGGTAGTAGCGCTGATAGGCGGTAGAGATCCCCAGGGTCACCATCCCGGTCGACATAACCGCCAGGGTCAGGATCCCGGGCAGCAGGAACTCGACCGGCTTCACCGAACCAGCGGGGAAGATCCGGGCGCTGGTGAACAGCACCAAGAGCAGGATGGGCAGGATCAGGATCACCAGCAGGTTCTCGCCTTGGCGCAACATCAGCTTCAGCTCGACTTTGAATTGAGCCAGGAACGCGGATGTCCAGGGGGCAGCCCTTGGTGCCGCCCGGCCTTCCGGGAAGAGCGCCGACCCGCTCAATCGCTGCGCTCTGTGAGCCGCAAGAAGATCTCCTCCAGCGAGGCCCGGCCGAGCTGGAGCAGTTGGATCTGGGGACCCTGGGACCGCAGCAACTGGGTGACCGCAGCCGCGGCCTCGCGAGGGGCCGCCGAGCGGAGGTCATAGCTCCCGTTTCCCAAGGCGATGAGGCTCTCAACCGTGGCCAGACCCTGGAGCGCTTCGAGCAGCTCCAGCGGTAGGTCGAATTCCAACTCAAGATGGAGCAGATCAGAATCGCTCTGGCTCCGGAGGCGCGCCGGTGAGTCGAAGGCGATCAGGGCGCCCTGGTTGAGGATCGCCACCCGGTCCGCCAGCCGCTCCGCCTCCTCCATTGAGTGGGTGGTGAGGACGACGGTGGCTCCGGCACGCTTGGCCTCCTCCACGATCTCCCAGGTGAGCAGCCGGGCCCGGGGGTCCATGCCGGCCGTGGGTTCGTCCAGGAATAGCACCTGGGGCCGGCCCACCAGGGCCAGGGCCAGCGACAGCCGCTGCTTCTCGCCGCCTGAGAGCTGGCGGAAGCGGGTCCCCGCTCGCTCGGTGAGACCGACGCGCTCCAACAGCTCCCCGGGGTCCGACGGGTCGAGAAAGAAGCTGGCGAAGAGAACCACTGACTCCCGCACCTTGAGGGTGGGGTAGATCCCGCCGTCCTGCAGCATCAGCCCTACTAAGGGGCGCAGTTGGCGGCCGTCCCGAGCCGGGTCCAGCCCTAGCACCGACACCTGGCCTTGGTCAGGGCGCCGGTAACCCTCGAGGATCTCCACGGTTGTCGTCTTGCCCGCTCCGTTGGGGCCGAGGATCGCCACCAGCTCACCAGATGCGATTTCGAGGTCGAGGCCCTCGACCGCGACCAGGTTGCCGTAGGACTTGCGCATCCCAGCGATGGAGATTGCCGGAGTCCCAGTCACCTCTCGACCTTGATCCCCGGCGCCAGGTCGATTCGATATCCGACTCCGAAGACGGTGCTGATCCGGAAGGGCATCGTGGGGAAGGCCTCGAACTTCTCGCGCAGCCAGCGGATGTGGACGGCCACCGTCTTGTTGTCGCCGTGGAAGTCTGCGCCCCACACCGAGCGCAGCAGCGCCTCGCGGCTGTGCACCTTGCCGGCGTGCTCCAGCAGGTAGAAGAGCAAGTTGAACTCGCGTGGGCTCATCTTGACGTCGGTGTCGTCCATCGTCACCCGGCGTGAGGCCGCGTCCAGCACGAACCCTCCCACCTGCAGCCGCTCGCTGGCGGTGCCTTCGCGCTTGGGCCGCTCCGAGCGCCGCAAGAGGGCCTCCACCCGGGCCATGAACTCGTTCAGCCCGAACGGCTTGGTCATGTAGT
>PKXR01000066.1 GCA_003133485.1 Candidatus Dormiibacterota bacterium | reverse complement strand
TGACCCCCAACAGCATGCCACTAGAGGCGGTTCTTGGCTACGTCTCGAACTAGGACCAGGACACTCTGCTGGAAGCTCTCCAGGGCAGCTCTCTGAACCCAACGCTTTGATTCCACCGTCATGCCGGAGTCTGGGTACCAAAATGTGTGGAGAGCGTGGGTTGTCTGGCACTGTCTACAATTCATCGTCCATCGCTCTTCAGTACGGTTCCAGTCGTCCATCAGCGACACGACGGTGTAGGTACTCTTCCCACATGGGCAGCGGTGATCCGTTTGACTCATCACGTCCCACGCCATTATTGCCGTGAAATGAAAGAGGCGTCCGAGATTACCCCGGACGCCTCTATTCTCTCAAATGCGCAAAGGCTCAGCGCCTAACTCGCAAATTGCTCCCGATCGAGCCTTTTGCGAGTTTCTGGAAGTGCCAGCAGATGGGGATATTCTGACGAAGCTTGGAGGACTTTTCCAGCCCCTCTCCCGGATTTTTCCAGAATTTGATCTCAGGCGCCACTGCGGTCGAGATCGGACTGTCTTGATCCCTACATAGCCGTCGGATCCGAGCGTCGTCATCCTAGGACGACGACGGAACTTCAGCGGNNCTGAGCGTCGTCATCCCAGGACGACGTCTGAGCTTCGGCGGCGTGAGAATCTCCTCGCGACCCATCCCTCGTACAGCGGCGCTGCGCCTGGCGAGATGGCGTAAGGGCGGCTGAACGAGCAGCAGTCCCTCGGAATCAGGGGTTCCACCGGTGCAGTGGGGAGCGATCACCGACCGACCAGTTGTGCCCGAACGGATCGCGGAAGCCACCCTGGCGGTGGATCCCCCACGGCGTCTCATGGTCCTCCACTTCGGAGCCAGGAGAAGCTCCATGGGCGATCGCCTTACCGACCACGCGATCGGGATCGTTGACGAAGAGTTCGATGCGCGCGCTGGTGGCTCCGACGCGATCAGGGCTGAGTTCTGTCGGATTGGCTGGGTTGATTTCGTGTAAGAAAAAGGGGGCTCCGGCGATTTCCAGGCCAGCGACGCCGCCCAGATTCCAAAGTTCGCGCGCCTCGAGCGCCACTCGGTACCAGGCAATCGCAGCTTCAGCATCCGGGACGATGAGCATCACTGAGATCGCCGTCGGTGGTGGTGCGGAGTCCTGGTCCGTCAATGCCGTCCCCCTCGTTCCAGCGATCTCAGCACTCTAGCAGCGCGTGAGACCCACTGGCTTCTGGGTATGGCCAGCGCCCTTCAAGCAACGTTCCAAGCTCCGGATGCCTTTGTTGGATTAGGCGCTCCTTGACGCGGGGCTGGTCGTGGCCCCGGACGCGGGTCCCGGCTATATAGGCCCCATTTTCGCGTCCAAGACTCCCAGACACAGGAACAGGCCCGGAAATTGCTTCCCGGCCGTCTCGATTCGGACAGGCTCTGATAATTCGCCAACGCGTCAGGCGAAACTCGCAAATGCCTCCGATCAGGAGCAGCCAGAGGTGCTCCCGCAATTCATGCACTTGTAGCACGCACCGTTGCGCACCATCAGAGAGCCGCAGTCTGAGCAGGAGGGCGCGTCCTCCTGGTTGCGGAATGTCAGTTCCGATGACAGCTGCTTGGCGCTGGCTTGGCCGGGGGCCGGTGGCATGGCCACTGATGGGGCAGCCGCGACCGCCGGCCCTGCGACGGCGGTGAGGTCGTCTGACTCTTCTCTGCGACTGATGATTCCCAGCGCGTCCCGATCCTCTGCGGAGAGGAAGCGCGCTGCCAGCCAGCGGAAGATGTAATCGACGATCGACTTGGCGATCGGGATCTCGGGGTTCCTGGTGTAACCGGCGGGCTCGAACCTCGTGTGCGCGAACTTGGCGCAGAAGAGGCGCAGTGGGACTCCGTACTGGAGCGCCACCGAAATCGAGGTGGCGAACGAGTCCATCATCCCGCTGAGGGTGCTGCCCTCCTTGGCCATCTTGAGGAAGATCTCACCCGGTTGGCCGTCCTCGTAGAGACCGACCGTCAGGTAGCCCTCGTGACCCTGAATGTCGAACTTGTGGGTGATGGCTGCCCGCTCCGAGGGCAGCCGGTGCCGNNGGCTGGCTGCGCTTGCTGCCGTCGCGATAGACGGCGATCGCCTTGAGCCCCAGCTTCCAGGCGTCGGTGTAGGCCTGCTCCACGTCCTCGGGGGCCGAGTCCTGGGGCAGGTTGACGGTCTTGCTGATGGCACCGGAGATGAAGGGCTGGACGGCCGCCATCATCCGCACGTGCCCCTGCCAGCTGATCGAACGCTGACCGTTGGCGGGCGGGAAGGCGCAGTCGAACACGGCGAGGTCGTCCTCACGGAGATGAGGCGCGCCCTCGATGGTGTCGTGCTCGTTGATGTAGGCCAGGACGGCGGAGACTGCCTCTTCGCCGTAGCCCAGCTTGCGCAGAGCCGAGGGCACGGTCCCATTGACCATCTTCAGCAGCCCGCCACCCACCAACTTCTTGTACTTGACCAAAGCGATGTCGGGCTCGACCCCGGTTGTGTCGCAGTCGAGCATGAAGGNNGGAGTTGCGGTAACCGTGCATGGCACCCAACTCGTGAGCATCGTCCCAGGCGGTGCGGGCCGCGGCCAGGAGCGGTGCCGGGGTGTGGTCATCGGAGATCTTGTAGGCGGCTCCTCGGTGCTTTTCGATAACTCGCAGCATGGGCTGGCGGTTGATCTCGTAGCCTTCGAATGGTCCCACCTCCTTGGCGAGACGGGCGGACTGCGCGTAGGCCTCGCCGGTGAGGATGGCGGTCAGCGCTCCCGAGTAGTCGCGCGCCTGGGGGCTGTCGTAGGGCAACCCCAGCGCCATCAGCACGGCGCCCAAATTGGCGTACCCGAGGCCGAGCGGACGAAACTTGTGGCTGTTGACGGTGA
>PKXR01000203.1:256-6008 GCA_003133485.1 Candidatus Dormiibacterota bacterium | reverse complement strand
GGTCCGGCCGAGGGTGCGGTACCGCATGTGGCTTCTCCTTAAAGTTGTGGTCGAAATGTGGTCTGGAGGAACTGGGTGAGAAAGTGAGCAGCCCCTGACCTGTCGCTGCAGGTTGACGGTCGAGAAGTGTGTAGCCACCAGTTTGGCCACGACACCCACTTCGAACTCAAGGCCCAGTTCGATTCTGCGCTCCACTGACGGCGAAGGGGGTTGCGGCTCGCCAGGCCTCAGGAAGTCCCATTGGACCCGCACGGGACACTGCGTGGCCACATAGCCGCCCTGAGGCGGGACTTGGGATGGGTAGTCGTGAGTCACCCTGGCTCGGACGAGCCCATGACGCCGGCCCACATCAGTGATCGTCTGATCGTCACCCGTCCCACCTTCACCGGCCTGATCGACTCGCTCGAGCGTCGCGGGCTCGTACGACGTAGGTGGAGAGAGGAGGACCGCCGGAGTGTTCTCGTCGAGCTGACCGCGGCCGGGAGGCGGCGGAGCGGGTCGCCTCCTAGGAGGTCGCTGTACACCTCCGGAGGGTCCATCGTCGGGGCACCGCTTCCACTTCGGGCTCACGTCAGTTCGGCTTAGGCGCCCTGTGCGCCCTCACCCCGGTACCTGGGCTGGTCAGGGTGGTGCGGTGGTCGTCCGCGGATCCAGCGTCCGCCTGCGAGCGGGTACCGAGGCCATGGCCGCGCCGCGTAAGACCAGCTCACGCAGAGCCTCGCAGTCCCAGCGGTTGCCCCCCCGGGGTCAGATGCTCCGGTCACTACCGTTACTCGGGCGGAGCCCCACCTCCTCGGCCATCGTGCCTACGATGGATAGCGTGGCGGGTGCAGATCACTGGAGCTGAGTCTCGGTCTTTCCGATGATGGCTATCTAACGTCCCGCACGCGGGCAGGAGGGGAGCGATGGGTACGAGTGTGGCTCTTGGGTTGGTGCTGCCGATGCACGAGCGGCCTAACGACGGTGCCAAGCCGACGTGGGCGGAGATCAGCTCGTGGGCTCGTCGCGGCGAGGACCTGGGCGTCGCCACGGTGTGGCTGGCGGACGAGATCTTGTGGCGAGTGCCCGAGTGGCCTGGCCCGCGTGGCTGGTGGGATTGCCTCACGATGACTGGGGCGGTAGCAGCGAGCACCTCCAAGGTGCATGTGGGGACGTGGGTGATGTCGGCTCTGCAGCACAACCCGGGAATGGTGGTCCGGGCTGCTGAGACGCTGGATGAGATCACGGGTGGACGCTTCGTGCTGGGGCTCGGTGCAGGTCACCGGGGAGGGGCCGTGGCCTTCGGGTTCCCGGCCGATAAGACGGTGTCGCGCTACCTCGAGGCGCTGGAGATCATCGTGCCATTGTTGCGCGGTGCGTCAGACGTGACGCTCGACGGCGAGTTTCACCACGCCACTGGTGCTGAGGTGCGCCCTCGTGGGCCTCGACCGGGCCGCGTACCTCTGATGATGGGCGGGCATTCGACGCGCACGATGACGTCGGCGGCCACGCATGCCGACACGTGGAGTGACTTCGCCAGGTCCAGTAGCTTGCCTGAGGCGTTCGCCGCGACGATCGAGCAGCTGGATCGGATCTGTGAGGGGATCGGGCGCGACCCGGCGACGATCGGCCGATCAGTCGGTGCGTTCGTCGAGCCGGGTGACGCCAAGTCGGCCGAGGCGGCAGGGCTTGGTGTGGCAATCACGGGCTCGGTCCAGCAGATCACGGACACGATCGCACACTTCGCCGAGGTTGGCGTAACGAGGGTGGAGATCATGCCCTGGCCGCCCACGATCGACACCCTCGAGCAGCTAGCACCCGTGTTCGCCAACCTGGCCTGAGCTTCGGATTGAGTTCGTAACCTGCCGTGGATGGTCCAGAAGGGAATCATTCCGGACAGGCCCGTTGGCGTGGCTGCTTCTCGCGGGTTGCGCTCGATGACCGGATGTGGCACTCAGACGGTCTTCAAAACCGCTGGGGCCGCAAGGCTCCCTGGGGTTCGAATCCCCGTCCCTCCGCCATTTTTGAGATCAAATGGGTCCCTTGTTAGGCGGTCGCTCGGGCAAGTTTTACGTCTCCGAGGGCGTTTGACAGCCTAAGTCAAGAACCCGACATGTTCGCTCAGTGAAGTCCAGCCCTCCCGGCACGACTTTTGCGGCGTGCCTTGCAACGGTAGCGGTCGGTGATGAGGTTCTAAGCCGTACCAGCCGTACCAGTTGATACGACAGCGACGCAGCTGATCTCCACCAGTGCCTGCGGGTGAATTAGTTCGGTGACTCCTACCGCCGTCCATGCGGGAAAGGGGTTCTCCAAGAACTCAGCGGCGACCCTGAGAACGGCTTCCGCCTGGATCAGCAGGCCAACGTGGTACGAGTTGATTTCAACAACGTCGGACCAGTGCACTCCGGCCTCGGCCAGAGTCAATCCGATATTGCGAAACACCTGTCGTATCTGCGTCTCCGCATCGGCCGAGAACGCTCCATCTGCCGTCTCACCCGTATGTCCCGTCAGTCGCAGCGTGCCGCCGACACTCACGCCCGCCGGGATGTGGGTCTCCTCGTAGAAGTCGGCCCACACCTCGGGGACGATCACCTTACGTGACGCACGATTGTCGCGTATTTCCATCGGAACCTGTCCCTCCACTCTAGGGTTCGCAGCTTGTAGCTGTGGACAGCCTAAGTCCGTGCGGTAGGGCCGGATCCCCCTGCCGTCGGCCTCAAGCCTTCGCGATAACGGCGATTGACACACGGAGACCCGCCACCTCAATGGGGAGTTTGGCACCTTGCCTAGCGGGCGGGTCGCTCGGAAACCACGCCTTCCACTCTTCATCCATCTCCGCAAAGTCCTGGGGGTCGCGTAGGATGAACGTGGCGCTGACGATGTTGTCAAGTGAACTCCCCGCAGCGTCCAAAATCGCTGACACGTTCTTCAAACACTGGCGCGTCTGCTCCTGGACGGTCGTACCGGCAAGCTCACCGGTGGCGGGGTCAAAGCCGGCCTGACCGGAAACGAACACCAGGCCAGCGGCCTTTACAGCTTGGCTGTACGCCTGCGAGTTCGGTGCTGCGGCAGCGGTCACGCAATCCCTGGGCATCTCTTCCCTCCGTGGTATCGATCAGGTTGACGCTCTGCATCATCAGCGATTGAGAGCTTGCCAGGTCCTTGTGGACGCGGCGCGAGGGCAGCAACGTTCGCCCCGACCTCACAGTGGCCGAGCTTGGTCCGGAAGGAAATCCTTCTGGAACGGACTGCGGCCCCGGTAGGATGACTTCGAGTGGAACGGTGGTTCCTGAGGGCAACCTCGGAATGGGGGATAGCACGATGGCAAACACTGAGCTCTGGTCGCAAATCCACACCGAGCGGCGAGCTCTCGCGGCAGACCTTGAATCCCTGAACGATCAGCAGTGGGCAACACCATCCCTCTGCGAGCTCTGGACGGTCAGAGACGTCCTTGGCCACATGGTGGCTACCGCAAAATCGACTCCGCTGAAGTTCATCGCCGGTCTTGCCGGATCGCGGTTTCAGTTCAATGCGATGACCGCCAAGGACGTTGCTAGAGAAACTACCGGCCCTTACGGTGACACTCTGTCCCACTTCCAGGCGCTGATTACGGCCATCACCCATCCTCCAGGGCCGATCACCGCCATGGTCGGCGAGGCGGTCCTGCATGGCGAAGATATCCGTCGCCCGCTGGGGATTCGGCGCGAATACCCCGCGGAGACGCTCACCGGCGTGGCAGATTTCTATAAGGGGTCCAACCTGCTGTTGGGAAGCAAGCGGCGCATCGCGGGGCTAGCTCTCTACGCGACTGACGCCGACTGGTCGACGGGTACCGGTCCCGAAGTCAGCGGACCGTTGATTTCGCTCCTGCTGGGCATGACGGGCCGCTCCGCTGGTTTGGGCGACCTGTCCGGCGTCGGCGTGGCGACTCTCAGGGCACGTATCTCGGCACCCAATATGGCCCGAATGTGAAGATCCCTAGGCCAACCGAGGATGACAAGGCTTACTTTCGCGCTATGGTTCCGGCTGGACCTGCGGTCGAGGTGAAGCCAACGTTTGGCGATCTTGGTGCGTTCGTGAACGGGAAAATGTTCATGGGACTCTTCGGAGCGGACGTAGGCGTCAAGCTGGACGACGTGGGCCGGGTGCGGCTTCTCGAAGAACCGGGAACGGGCCCATTCGGGCCGGTGGAGCGGCCGATGGCCCGCTACGTCACCATTCCCAGGTCCTGGCGGGAGCGGCCGGAGGCGGCAAGGCCATCGGTGGAGAAGGCGGTCGCTCGAAGTAAAGTCCTTCCCACCGGGCCGAAGACCTCCCGCCCCAAGTAGCGACACCCTGGGCCAGCGCTTCCGCCAGAGAATCCACTAGGAGGCCGTGGTGGATACCATTCGGGGCGCGTCAGGGGCTCTAAAGGAGGCGCGCAGGTGGTCTGTACGAACTGCCGGGCGGAGACGGTCCCGGGCAGCAAGTTCTGTGGCGAATGCGGAGCGGCCGTCGCGCAGGTGTGTCCCACGTGCGGATTCGCCAACGGTGCAACCGAGAAGTTCTGCAGGGAGTGCGGGGCACCGATAGCCGCCGCCGGCGGCCGCGCCCCGAGTGGAGCTTTACGGCCCGCCGCACCCACTTCGGCCTCCGCTCCTCCGCCCGGGTCGACCTCGGCAGACGTGGTGGAGCTCCGGATCGTGTCCGTCTTGTTCGCGGACCTGGTGGGGTTCACCACGCTCTCCGAGGCAAGGGACCCAGAGGAAGTCCGCGAGCTGCTCAGCCGCTACTTCGACGTCTGTCGGGAGTTGGTGGAGCGCTACGGGGGGACGGTCGAGAAGTTCATCGGGGACGCGGTGATGGCGGTATGGGGGGCCCCTTTGGCCCAGGAGGACGACGCGGAGCGGGCGGTTCGGGCAGCCCTGGACCTGGTGGAGGCGGTCGCCGAGTTGGGGGCGGAGGTCCGCGCGCCCGAGCTCGCGGCCCGGGCCGGGGTGTTGACCGGTACGGCCGCGGTGAACCTGGGGGCGAAGGGCCAGGGCATGGTGGCGGGCGACCTGGTCAACACGGCCTCGCGCATCCAGGCCCAGAGCCAACCGGGCACGGTGCTGGTCGGGGAGGCCACCAAGCGGGCCACCGAGGCGGCGGTGGCGTACCAGGACGCAGGCACCCATGAGTTGAAAGGCAAGGCCGAACCGGTCCCCCTCTTCCAAGCGCTCCGAGTGGTGGCGGGGGTGGGGGGCCTGCTCAAGTCCGAGCGCCTGGAAGCCCCCTTCGTGGGTCGGGACCGCGAGCTCCGCCTGGTGAAGGATGTTTTCCACGCCTCCACCGAGGACCGACGGGCCCACCTGGTGCAGGTGACCGGGATCGCAGGCATCGGCAAGTCCCGCCTGGCCTGGGAGTTCTTCAAATACATGGACGGCTTGCAGTCGCGCTACTTCTGGCACCGGGGACGGTGCTTGGCCTACGGCCAGGGCGTGACCTACTTCGCCTTGGCGGAGATGGTCAGGGGCAGAGCCGGCATCCTCGAAGCAGAGGACCGGGACTCGGCCCTAGCCAAGCTCCAGGCTGCGGTGGACGAGTACGTCCCCGTTGCTGAGGATCGTCGCTTTGTGGCCCCCCGTCTGGCCCACCTGCTCGGTCTGGAGGAGCGGACCGCTCCCGACAAGCAGGACCTGTTCGCAGCCTGGCGGCTCTTCTTCGAACGCCTGGCCCAGCAGAGCCCGGTACTGATGGTGTTCGAGGACATGCAGTGGGCCGACCCCTCGCTGCTGGAGTTCATCGCCTACCT
>PKXR01000203.1:0-196 GCA_003133485.1 Candidatus Dormiibacterota bacterium | reverse complement strand
GAGCCGAGGGCATCCCCCTGTATGCGGTGGAGACGGTCAGGATGCTGCTCGACCAGGGACTGCTGGTCGAGGAGGGGTCGGCATATCGACCCACCGGCCAGATTGAGACCCTAGAGGTTCCCGAGACACTCCACGCCCTGATCGCGGCGCGACTTGATGGGATGTCACTCGAGGAACGGCAGCTGGCGCAGGACGC
>PKXR01000166.1 GCA_003133485.1 Candidatus Dormiibacterota bacterium | reverse complement strand
GGTCGGGAAGCTGGGTAAGGTCCTCGGTCCGAGAGGGCTCATGCCCAATCCCAAGGCCGGCACAGTCACTTTCGACATCGCCCGCGCCATCCGGGACGTGCAGGCGGGCCGGGTGGAGTTCCGGGTCGATCGCTACGGGATCATTCACGTCCCAGTTGGGAAGACCAGCTTCGAGGATGACGCGCTCCTGGAGAACCTCTCCGCCATGTTGGAGGCGATCGTCAAGGCCAAGCCGTCGGCCGCCAAGGGTGCCTACATCAGGGCCGCCTACTTGGCACCCTCGATNNGGACCGAGCGTGAAGCTCGACCCGGTGCTGGCCGGGCGGTTGAGCTCTTCGTAGGGTTCGGTCGCCGGCCGTTATACTCAGCGTCCGTTCGGAACAGCACGACTCGACGGAGCCCAAGACCGCGGGGGCACTAGCTGCTCAAAAGCCCAACCCCGCGCAGGTGAACGACTGGAGGACCGCCTGGAGTGGTCGGCTAGTCGATGCCTGGCCTTCGGCTCCCCACTGCCGGGAGGTACAGGCGAGGATGAGTGAGGAGAGCCGCCGCGGGGCGGCCGTGATTCCGGAGGCCAAGCAGCACCAGGTCGCCGAGCTGGCCGAAAAGTTGGGTCGAATGCGCAGCGCCGTGCTTAGCGACTACCGCGGGCTAAGCGTTGCCCAGCTGGAGGAGTTGCGGGCCTCGTTGCGAGAGGCTGGGATCGACTACCTCGTGCTGAAGAACACCCTGGCGCGCCGGGCTGGGGAACAGGCTGGGATCAGCGAGCTCAATTCCCAGTTGATCGGCCCGACCGCCATCGCCATCAGCTACGACGACATCTCGGCCCCCGCGCGACTGCTGATCGACTACGCGCGGGCCAACCGACGGATGGAGATGGTGCGAGGAGGGATCGCCGAGGGCCAAGTGCTGAACCCTACCGAGGTGCGCCAACTGGCGGATCTTCCGTCCCGAGAGGTGTTGATCGGCCAGTTGCTAGGAGTGCTAGAGGCGCCCGTCTCCCAGCTCGCGGGGCTGCTGGATGCGCCAAGTCGCGATCTAGTGGGGCTGCTCGACGCTCAGGCGCAAGCCATGGGCGGGGCCGCCGCTGCCTGACGACCAGACCCAAAAAAATGAAGAAGAGCTAAAGGAGAAGCTGAGATGGCCAAAGTGAGCGTGGACGATTTCGTGGAGTCGCTGGGGTCCTGGACAGTCCTCGACCTGGTGAACGCCAAGAAGAAGATCGAAGACACCTACGGCATCACTGCCGCAGCTCCAGCGGCGGCGGCGGTGGTGGCGGCGCCAGCGGGTGAAGCCGTGGTGGAGGAGCAGACCGAGTTCACGGTCATCCTGACTGCCGCCGGCGACCAGAAGATTGCGGCCATCAAGGCCGTCCGGGAGATCACGGGGCTGGGCCTGAAGGAGGCCAAGGACGTGGTCGACGCGGCTCCCAAGCCGGTCAAGGAAGGGGTGACCCGCGAAGAGGCCGAGGCAGTTGCTAAGAAAATCACGGAGGCTGGCGCCACAGCTGAAATCAAGTAGTGGTCCAAGCTCCCCCTAGAGGGGATTGGGCGGGGCGAAGCGTCCCCAAAGCGCCGGTCGCACATGTGGTAACATTTCTGTTCCGCCACCTGTGAAGTTCACCTTATGTTTGCGCGTGCCTGGAGAACTTTAGCCCATGCCCTCAGTTCGTGCTGTCTTGCCTGCTGCGCCCTCACGCCTCAGCTACGGGACCATTCCCGAGATGCTCGAGGTGGGCAATCTGATCGAAACTCAGCTGAATTCGTTCCGCTGGTTCGTGGAGTCAGGCCTGCGGGAGCTCTTCGACGAGATCAATCCGATCACCGACTACACCGGCAAGAACTACGAGCTGCGCTTCCTCGACTACAGCTTCGGTGAGCCCAAGTTCGACCAGGAGGAGTGCCGCAACCGCGACATGACCTTCGCGGCTCCCTTGCGGATCATGACTCGGCTCCACATCAAGACCGGCGAGAACGCTGGGGAGATCAAGGAGTCGGAGGTCTACCTGGGCGACTTCCCGATGATGACTGAGCAGGGGACCTTCTTGGTCAACGGGACCGAGCGGGTGGTGGTGAGTCAGCTGGTGCGGTCCCCGGGGGTCTATTTCACCGCCGGCCCTGAGCACCCGATCACCGGTCGGCCGCTCTACGCGGTCAAGTTCATACCGAATCGGGGCGCCTGGCTGGAGATCGAGACCTCCAACAAGGACNNGTACATCGACGCCACCTTGGAGAAGGACCCCAGCCACGACGTGAACGAGGCGCTGGTCGAGCTCTACCGCAAGATCAGGCCCGGTGACCCGCCCACGGTGGAGAACGCTCGCAACCTCTTGCAAGCACTGTTCTTCAACCCCCGGCGCTTCGACCTGGGCCGGGTCGGTCGCTTCAAGTTAGACAAGCGCCTGGGGATCCCCGAGGCCGAGGCCCGCCGCCGCGCCGAGGAGCGTGAGCTGCGCGTGCTCGCCCATGAGGACTTCATCAACATCATTCGGCGGCTGATCCAGCTCAACAACGGTCAGGGCGAGCCGGATGACATCGACCACCTCGGTAACCGCCGGGTCCGGGCGGTGGGGGAGTTGCTCCAGAACCAATTCCGGACCGGGCTGCTCCGGATGGAGCGGATCATCAAAGAGCGGATGACGATCTGCGACGCCACCACGGTGACCGCGGCGTCACTGATCAATGCCCGCCCGGTCGTGGCGGCGATCAAGGAGTTCTTCGGCTCCAGCCAGCTCTCGCAGTTCATGGNNAGGGACCGAACATCGGCCTGATGGGCTCGCTGGCGACCTTCGCCAGGGTGAACGACTTTGGCTTCATCGAGACCCCTTTCCGCCGCGTCTATCGGAACCTGAAAGTGGCTGGAGACAAGGCGCTGCTCGAAGGGCGCGTCCTCGACCAGGCTGCCG
>PKXR01000079.1 GCA_003133485.1 Candidatus Dormiibacterota bacterium | reverse complement strand
TGTCGACGAAGATCACCCGCGCGTCCTCGTACCGGTTTGTGGTGTCGCTCCAGACGTACCAGTCCCGCTTTGGGGAGTCGGCACTCCGGCGCGCCTCCTGGAACCAAGGGTGCTGGTCAGAGGTGTGGTTCACGACCAGGTCAGTTATCACTCGGATGCCCCGAGAGTGCGCCTCATTGATCAGCCGGCGCATGTCATCCACCGTCCCATACTCCGGCTGAATCGCATAGAAATCGGAGATGTCATAACCACCGTCGCGCTGCGGCGNNAGCCAGTGCAGGTAGTCGAGCTGGTCGATCAGTCCCGGCAGGTCGCCGATACCGTCGTCGTTAGAGTCGTAGAAACCTCGAACGAAAACCTCATAGATGACCGCGTCGCGGTACCAGTGCGGATCGGGGGCCAGATTCACTGTTCCACCCAGAGAATCCGCGCAGGCGACTTGCTGGGATCGAGCTCGACCCGCTGGTTCGATCCGGTCCACGCCGATCTTGTTCCGTCTAGCAGATCATGGACCCGAAGGGTCGGTCGGGGATGGGCCGTGAGCCGCTTTAAGGAGAGCTGAACCGTCGCGCGCTGTGCCTTGGTTGGATCCAGGTTGACGATCACCAAGATTACATCCGAGCGGTTGGCCGTGTGCTTCGAATAGGCGAGTACCGCCGGATTGTCGGTGCGGTGAAAGTGCAGCCGTCGCAGTTGCTGCAGGGCCGGATGGTCGCGCCTCATCTGGTTAAGCTGGGTGATCAGCGCCGTCAGCGAGCCCGGCTGGTTCCACTCTCGCGGCCGGTACTGGTACTTCTCTGAGTCCCAGTACTCCTCGGAACCTGGCTTCTGGGGCTGGTTCTCGCAAAGCTCGTACCCACTGTAAATCCCGTAGCTGGGCGACAGGGTGGCCGCGAGCACCAATCGGTAGCGAAAGGCGGGAGGGCCGCCCCGCTGCAGTTCCTCGGTCAGGATGTCGGGAGTGTTGGCGAAGAAGTTGGGCCGCAGGTAGTCGGCGGTCAGCCTGGTCAGCTGAGTCAGGTAGGTNNCGCCACGTGAAGTAGGTGTAGGTCTGGCTAAAGCCCACCTTCGAAAGCTCGCCCATGAGCGCCGGGTGGGTGAAGGCCTCGGCCAGCACGATGACCTCAGGATGGGATTCTCGCAGTCGGGTGAACACCCAGGCCCAGAAGGGCACGGGCTTGGTGTGCGGGTTGTCCACGCGGAAGATGCGGACGCCTTGGGCGATCCAGAACTCGAGGATCTCGTAACAGGCCTGCCAGAGTCTCCGCCAGTCTGCGCAGGCAAAGTCCAGCGGGAAGACGTCGTCGTAACGCTTTGGGGGGTTCTCTGCTGGCCGGATGCTGCCATCCGGCCGGTGTTCGAACCAGTCGGGGTGCTCTCTGACCCACGGATGGTCGGGTGAACACTGGAGGGTGTAGTCGAGGGCCACTTCAAGTCCCACTGCCTCGGCAGCTCGCAAGAATCCCCGGAAGTCTTCCAGCGACCCCAAGTCAGGGTGGACAGCGGTGTGGCCGCCCGCGGTAGCCCCGATCGCCCAAGGACTTCCGGGCTCGCCTGGGGCGGCCATAGCGGCGTTGTTGCGGCCGCGACGGGCAGTCGTGCCGATCGGATGGATGGGAGGGAGGTAGACGACATCGAACTTCATCTGGGCTACTCCAGCCAGCCGTGACCTTGCCGAAACGAAAGTTCCCGAAGAGCGTCCGTCGGAGCCCTCAGAGCGGGGAAAGAGCTCGTACCACGAACCAAACAGGGCCCTGGTCCGCTCCACCCATACGGGCAGCCTGGTGCTCCGAGCGGGGGGCGACAGGACCAGGGCGTCTGTCATGAGACGAGCCGTTTTGGCGCTCAGTAGGTAATTTTGCAAGCCGCTCATCGCACCCCGGGTCAGCTGGTCAAGCCGGCGCGTGATGCCGGCCCTGGTCTCGGGAGAAAGTGACTCTGCGGCCGAGCGCACAAGCTGGATTCCGGTCTGCAACTCCAGGCTTGGATCAGCCTTGGCCCTCATCCATCGGCGGTAGTCCTGGCGCCAGCTCCCGAAGTCGTCCCGCCAGGCCTCGACCTGAAACTCCGCGGCGCCAGTCCGTGGGAAGGAGATGTTCCCGGTCCAAAAGTCGTCGATGCGTCCCCGGAGAGGGCAGTAGACCCAGTCGTCGGATCGAGTCCCGGTGCTCATCCGCCACCNNCGCCCTGACTAGGAGCACCGGCTGGCCCTCACTAAAAACGCAGGCCCGAATCGGAACCTCTTCACCAATTACGGCCTTGGCGGCGATGCGGCCGCCGGCGACCTGCGGGGTGATTTGGTTGATCGTAATCCGCTGGATCCGGTCCGGGAGGANNGGCCTAGATTGCCACCCGGAGGCCACCTCGTGCGTTGGATGTCCAGATGGGGACCCATCCACACTTGGTGGTCTCACGTTGTTGCATCGAAGTCGCAACAGGGGTAGGATGCTAACCAGGGCACATGGGAGGATCCCGGGCATGGCCACCTTGGCTGCCACCCCGATCGGACGAGTGGCGAGAATCCGGAACGCGCTGACCCCGGCGGAGTGGGGGAGAGCGGGCGGGATGGCGGCCACGATTGTTGGGCTGCACATCATCGGATGGGGTCTGCTCTTCGCGGTGATCCTGCCCGATCATCTCAAGGTCTTCGGGATAGGGATAGCCATCACCGCCTACACGCTCGGGCTGCGGCACGCCTTCGACGCCGANNACATCGCGGCTATCGACAACACGACTCGGAAGTTCATGGCGGAGGGCAAACGGCCGTTGAGCGTGGGATTCTGGTTCTCGCTGGGACACTCCAGCGTGGTGTTCGCCCTGGCGATTGGGCTCACCGTTGCGGTGAAAGCCGTCGCCGGTGCCGCCACCAACCACCACTCGGCCCTGCAGGGATTTGGGGGCTTCTTCGGAACCCTGATCTCGGGCACCTTCCTCTATCTGATCGCCATTCTCAACCTGATCGTGCTGGTAGGCATCGTCAAGGTCTTCTTGAACATGCGACAGGGGCGATTCTCCAACGAGGAGCTGGAGCACCAGCTCAACTCCCGGGGCATGATGTTCCGATTCTTCGGCAAGCTGATGCGAGCGATCAGATCGCCCTGGCAGATGTACCCGGTCGGGGTCCTCTTCGGTCTGGGGTTCGATACGGCCACCGAGATCGCCCTGTTGGTCATTGCGGCGGGAGTGGCGACGGCGGGGCTG